>JAFSXE010000014.1 GCA_017444195.1 Oscillospiraceae bacterium | reverse complement strand
CGCGGCAGCAGCTTTGACAGCGCTGTTTCCATCGGTGCGGATGCAAATGATTTCAGATCGCGCAGGATGCGGTCGTCGAGTTGGGCTTCCGAAAGCGCAGGTTTCAGGTCGAGCACGACGGTGTAACCGCTTTCGCGCCCCATGTTTGCGCTGCAGCTGAGAATGGTCGGACCGTCCAGCCCGAAGTCTGTGAACGTGACTTCGCCGAAATCTTCATAGACGGTCTTTTTGTTTTGAATCAGCCGAACGCCGACGTTGCGAAGCGCCAGACCGGCGAGTTCTGTCGTGCCATCGCAGACAAGCGGCACGAGCGAGCCTGTCGGCTCGATTATCGTATGACCGACTTGCTCGGCAAGACGGTAGCCGTCGCCGGTGGAGCCGGTGCGCGGATAGGACGCGCCGCCGAGTGCAAGAATGACATTCGGTGCGGAAAAAACGCCCTGATCGGTCTCAATGCCGGTAACGGCGCCATCTACAACTTGAAGGCGTTCCGCCGTCGCGGCGATCAGCGGAATGCCGAGTGATTTGCGCTCACGTTCCAGCGCGTCGATCACGTCGGCAGAGTGGTCGCTCACGGGGAAAACGCGGTTGCCGCGCTCTGTTTTCAGCGGGCATCCGAGCGCCTCGAAAAACGCCATGACTTTTTCCGGTGGGAAGGACTGCAAGGCGCTGTAAAGAAACTTGGGGTTTCTAACAGTATTGGCAAGGCACGTCTGTACATCGCAGTTGTTTGTGAGATTGCACCGTCCTTTGCCGGTGATATAAACCTTGCGGCAGCTGCGGCCGTTTCGCTCTAAAACGGCAACGCGCGCGCCCGATCGCGCGGCGGTAATTGCCGCCATCATGCCGGACGCGCCGCCGCCAGCGACGAGAATATCAAACGTCGACTTGTTCATAGACGTCGTATTCTGCCCAAATTTTTTCGAGATTTTCCATGTTCTGCGAGAATTCATTGCCCAGCCGACGGCTGACGGAGATCACCAGCGCGTTTACAACGCTGAGCGGTGCAACAAGCGAGTCGACGAAGGACACCATTTCGCTCTTGGCAAGCAGCGTATGGTTGGCAAGTCTTGCAATCGGCGCCTGCACGTTATCGGTAATGGCGATAATGTTGCTGCCGCTGGCGCGGCAGAATTCGACTGCCTTGACCGTCCGGCTGGAATAGCGCGGAAGGCTGATGGCAATCAGCGTATCCTGCTCATTAATATGCATCAGCTGCTCCAGCATTTCGCTTGTTGCCGTCGCGGTGACGAGCCGGATATTGGGAAGGACGGTGCGTAGATAAAAATCCAAAAAGGTTGCGATCGCCGCAGAAGAACGAACGCCGAGAATGTAGACGTTTTTTGCGGTCAGAATCGCATCAACGGCGGCGTTGAGCGCGCTGCGGTCCAGCAGGTCGTTCGTCAGCCGGAGCATATTGATATCCGACTGCATGACCATGGAAACAACGTCTTGGTTGGCAAACTGACCGTTTGCGGCTTCAATGCGCTGCACCGAGGTCAGGCGGTTTCGCAGAATTTCCTGCAGTGCGCGCTGCATAGCAGGGTAGCCGGAATAGCCGAGCTCCGCTGCAAAGCGGACGACGGTGGATTCGGAAACATTCGTGATCTTTCCAAGCTTGGACGCGGTCATAAACGCTGCTTTGTCATAGGATTCAAGTATGTAATTTGCGATGCGTTTTTGCCCTTTGGAAAAGCCGCTCATCTCGCGACGAATGGCAGTTAGGACGTCTGCTGTCATGGGTAGCACCTCCGAAAAAAAGATTCAGTATGGTGCAATCGTATCACAATTTCTTTGGTTTGACAAGATAATTTGCAAGAAATTATGCGTTTTTCTGCAGGAAGCCCCCAATCTCATCCAAATGTAAGTATCGCCACTTGCCGGTAGGCAGATTGCCGAGCCGTAATGTACCTTCGCGCACGCGGCACAGCCGCGTGGTTTTCATGCCTGCCGCTTCACACAGACGGCGCACTTGACGGTTTCGACCCTCGGAAAGAATGACCTGTAGTTGCGCAACGGCACCGTCTTGATTCAGCAGGCGTACTTTTGCAGGTTTTGTTTTTTTGCCGTCAATTTCAATTGGCTGTGTCATGCGCTGCTCTGCGCCTTCCGTATAGCCGCTGACCCACACGAGGTATTCTTTTTCGATTTCGCCGTGTGGGTGCATCATTCGGTCAGCAAACGCGCCGTCGTTCGTGAAAAGCAGGAGGCCTTCGGAAAAGTAATCCAGCCGTCCGACGGGGAAGACGCGCACGCCGCAGTCGGCGACCAGCTCCGCCGCCGTCCGTCGCCCTTGATCGTCTTTCATCGTTACGATAAAGCCACGCGGTTTGTTAAGCATCAGATAGACGTGCTCCGGCGGCGAGGATAACGCGGCGCCGTCAACGGCAATGACGTCGATTTCATCGTCGGCGGACTGTCCAAGCGAGGCAGTTTGCCCGTTGACGGTAACGCGTCCTGCTTCAATCAGTTGTTCCGCCTGACGGCGGGAAGCCGCGCCGTGGCGCGAAAGAATCTTTTGCAGTCGTTCCTGCATGAGAGTTACCTCCGTAAACTTTCGTAATCCGAACACCAGACAAGCGGCGTTGCGGCAATGGCAGTTCCGTCAAGCGTCAGCACGGCAAAGCCGGCGGTTTTGCCCTTTCGGGCGGAATAGACGTTTTTGGGCAAAAGATAGGAGATTTTGATTTGCTCGTTTTCCGCTAGTGGAAAGACAACGTCTTGCGGTGCCGATGCAAATAGGATCGCACCGTTTGCCGCAACGGCAATCGGTTGATCGGCGCGCAGAAGCACCGTGCTTTGATAGCGCGAAAAACCGTAGTCCAACATCGCGGCGTGATCCTGCCAATCGCGGCTGTCGTTGATCGTGACGGCGATCAGCGTCCTGCCGCCGCGCATTGCCGCGCTGACTAAAATCCGCCCGGCTTTTTTCGTAAAGCCGGTTTTCACACCGATTGCGCCGTCGTAGCGCCAAAGCAGTTTATTGTGATTGGCAAATGTGCGCGTTTCGAAGGCGGCGTATTTGCTTGCAACCACGGTGCGGAAGGTTTCATTTTGCAGCGCATGCGCCGTCAAAACGGCGAGGTCGTAGGCGGTGGAATAATTCCCTTCGGCATCCAAGCCGTGCGGATTGCCATAGTGCGTGTCGGTTAGCCCCAACTTCTGCGCGGTATCGTTCATCTGCCGAACAAAAGCGTCCAAAGATCCGGCACAGTCGATGGCAAGCGCAGCGGCAGCGTCGTTGCCCGATTGCAGCATCAGTCCGTAGAGCAGCATCTCGCGTGTGACCGTTTCGCCGGCTTTCAAATAGAGCGACGATCCTTCAACGCCGACCGCTTCCGGCGGCACGGTTACGGTCTTTTGCAACGCACCGTACTGCGCGGCAAGATAACCGGTCATGATTTTGGTTGTGCTTGCGATCAAACTGCGATCGTGTTCGTTCTGTGCAAAAAGAACGCTTCCGGTGTCTGCGTCCAGCAATATTGCGCTGTGCGCCGCCGGCTGCGGTGCGGCAAACGCTGCGGTTGTCCAAAAAAGGACGGCGGCAAGAAACCCTGCCGCCGTGCAAAGTTTTTTCATTTCTCATCACCGGACGTAGTTTGCCCGTAATGATCGGAAAAATGCAGACGGCTCAGTCCGCCTGAGTTTTTTTGTCCTCGATCAGTTGAAAGACTTTTTCCGCAATATCGGGAACGAGCTCAATGATACGGTCAATCGACGTGATTGCCGGTTCGGGAATGGGCAGCACGCGGCACGCGCCGTCTTTGTTGACAAGGAAAGCAATCGGCGTGACGGTCACGCTCGCACCGCTGCCGGCGCCGTAGGGCTTGTTGTCGCCGCTGTTCTTCGTTGTGAATTCGCTGCCGCCGCCGGCGTACCCCATGCGCACACGCGAAATGGGAATCACGGTCGTACCGTCCTGGCACAGAATCGGCTGCCCGACCACGGTATTGGCGTCGGAGATTTTTCGAATGTTGTCCATGGAGAGATCCATGATTTCGCTGATCGGATTACTCATCTTCGTTCACCGCTTTCTTTTGAATTACCAAAAAGCGCCGAAGCGCTTGGAATGCAAGATGGATCAGTTGTCCCAAGAAAATGGAAATGCGCAGCGAGAGGTACAGGCGCACCTGCTGCTCTGTTTCATCATAGACGGCGCGGACGTCGCGCTTGCGAATGGTGAATGCCTGCTCCAACATCGGCATCACTCCGCCGATCGCCGCCCAGGCGCGTCCGTAGTTCAGCGCGCGGTCATCCGGCTCTTCGCCGCCGAAGTAGGCAAGAAACGTCAGTTCACGCAAAACCAGTTTGCGGCGCAGACCGTTCAGAAGTTCAACCACGATGGCAAGATAGTCTTTCCAATAATGCTTGAGATCAAGCCGGAACAGACTCTTTTTTTCGTTTGCCGGCGTTCGCTTTTCCGGCTTCTTTTCTTTTTTCG
>JAFSXE010000013.1 GCA_017444195.1 Oscillospiraceae bacterium | reverse complement strand
GTAATTCAGCTCCAGCTGCGGCTGCGGCAGAATCGTGATCGGCACGCCTTCGGTTTCCGTCTGCACGAGTTGACCGTTGACATAGTAGGACACGAGCGCCGAGGCGTAATAGGTCTTGCCCTCCGCCGCAGTGCCGCCCAAGCCGCTGCCCGGGATGATCTGCCACGTGGCAGTCAGGCTCGCGCCGGAAGCAAGCGAGCCGTTGCCGTCAACGTCGGCAATACCCTGCAGGCCTGTGGCAATGATGAAGTTCTTGTTGCTGACATCCAAGCCGTTTTCGTCTTTCACGAAGACGTCGACGCGCAGGTTGTTCAGCGCGGAGGACGGATAGCCGTTGGTGACCTTCAGTGTGGCGTCGAACGCCTGGCGTTCGAGTGTCGCCGTCTGATCCAAGCTCAGCTTGACGATCTCATAGACCGAGCCGCCGTCCTGCTCCAGTTCTTTCTCTTTGTCGATGCCCTGCGGCGCGATGTAGCGGATTTCTTCCATCTGACCTTCGGGCAGCGCGATCGTTTCCTCCGTTGTCTTTCCATTGTTTTCGGGCAGACGGACGGCGACGGTAACGGGCGTGCTGCTCGGGTTATACAGCGGCAGCGCGCCGGTGATCGTCGGCGCCGGATCGACCGGCAGACCGGTGTCCGGATCGAAGGACACGTAGGAGCCTTCCAATTTAATGTAGTTTTCTGCCAGGCCGGCGGCATTCGTGCCGTAAGGCAGCTGGTAAACGCCCGGCTGGATCAGCAGACGGATGCGCGCGCTGGACTGCGCGGCGATCTCGCCGATATAGCCGCCGCCGACAATGCTGATGCCGGTATCCGCCGCGTTCTTACGAACGACGGACGCGACAACATCGGTGAGCGGAATCAGTCCCGTGTTCACTACGTTGGCTTCCACGTAGACCGGCTCGGTGACATTCTTCGGAATGTTCACCCAAGGCGGATTGAAGCCGAACGACGGCGTGGGGATATGCGCGCCGAAGGTGAGTTCCAGCTTGATCTCATATTCGTCGACGATCGTGGTGGGCACAACGGTCCATTCGATCTGGACAGGGAGATTCTTCAGCGTGATTTCCGTGAACGGTGCGCCGACCGACGGCATGATCTCGCATTCGCCGACGTACTTTTCGCGGCCGGTCGCGGTAATCACAAGGTCATAGACGCCGAGCGGCTTATCGTAAAGCTGTGCAATACCGTTTTCATCGGTGCGTGCGGAGAAGCTCTCAAAGTAGGTGCTCTCGACGCCGGCGGTCACACTGGTGTATTCGTCGCGCGAGATCAGCGTGACGGTGGCGTTGGGAACGAGCGTGCCAACGTCGTCGGAGACGCGGAGCGAGATACCGCCCGTTTTGAGCGCCGTCACTTCGGCGCTGAGTCCGACGTTGGCGTAGAACTTGCCGGTCGCGTCGGAAATCACGAGCGTGTCCTGATACTGTCCGAGATTGACCGCTTCGCCCGGCGCAAAGGAGACGGTAAACGTCGTGCTCTCATTGGGCAGCAGCGTCGTCTTGCCGAACGAGCCCGCCGTGATCCACGGAATGCCTGTCGGCGTCGTGGCTTTCAGCCCATTCAGCGTACCCTTGCCCTTGTTGGTGACCGTCAGCACGCGGCTCACGGTGTCGCCGGGGTTAATGCCGATGGCAACGGATTTCTGATCCGACACGGGCAGCGGCGTCGCCGGCACGATGTTCAAATGCACGTTGCTCTTGGCAAACGCGCCTTCGTTGGTGGAGAAGGTGATTTCAAAGTCCGCCGTTTCCGAGCAGCCGAGCGATGCGGAAACGTTGAGCCGCACGGACGCGGAAGCGCCCTGCGCGAGCGTGCGCGACAGCGTACTGAGATCCAGCGACGCCGTGACGCCGCTGCCGGACTTCTGCGTCAGCGAGGCGGTCAGCCCGGTGAGCGACGCGCCGTCCGGGTTCTTCGGCGCGGGGTAGCGGACCGTGATATCCTTGGAGAACTGCGAGTTCTCCGAGGCGGTGATCGTCAGGTTGGCAGGCGTCGCCGCCAATCCCCAAACCTGCACGGTGGTCGATGCGCCGGTGCCCATCATTTTTTCATAGCCGAAGGCGTTGACAACCCACGTGCCGGCCTCGCCGGTGAACGGCGTGAAAACGTCGCTAAATGCGCCGTTGTCGTCTGTCTGGACAAAGACGATCTCCTCTGCCTGATAGGTCATGAGGATCTCGTTGCCCTTTTCGTCGGTGGTCACGATCGGCTCTTTCAGCGCCGGGAGCAGTTGATAATCCAGCACGACGCGCTCGTTTCGGACCGCCGTGCCGTCCGAATAGCGGAACGTGCCGTTGACGTAGAGGCTCTCACCCAACTGATAGGTCTGCTTGTTGGTTTCCACGGTGACGTTGCCCGACTGTACGATCTTAATGTTCGCGGTGGGCGCCACGACGACGTCCGCGCCGCAACTGCCGGTGAAGTCGAGCTGATACGTGCCGGAGGAGAGATCGCTGCCGATCGGAATATCGACGGTGAAGTGACCGGCTGCGTAGTCATAGCGAAGCCAGCCCTCGCGGTCGCCGACGATTTCGCCGTTTTGCGTGAGGGTATAGTAAACTGCGCCGTCCTCATTGGGCGTGATGGGAACGGCGGGATTGGCGGAATGACGCAGATCGGCGGTAAGCGTGATCTTCTCCTCGTCGGTGGAGAACAGGACGGCGAGGAAATCCTCGTCCTGCTCCGACTCGGCGGGATGCGTCACCATCGTCAGCGCCTCGTTTACGGGGATGACCGAGGTCCAAGTCCGCGACGTGCCTGCCGCAGGAGCGTCCATTTTCAGTTCGCCATAGCTGTCCGCCACGATGCGAACGGTGTGGTTGCCGCCCGATCTCGGCGTCCAGGTAAGGACGACCGGCACGGTGCTGAAGCCGCGGATGCCGTCGATGGCAGCGCCGCTGACTGCCTGACCGTCAACATACAGTCCGACGTTGAAGCGCTTGAACGCGCTGGCGACGTTGTTGTTGGTCACGGTCACGAGGAAACTGACGGGTTTGCCGGCTTCCGCACGGAGCGGCGAATAGGAGACGTTCGTCACGCAGACGTTCGGATAGATGATATCCAGACGCGGCAGCGTGATCTCGCGCTCCGTGACGGTATCGGGATCGGTGACGGCGTGCTGCGGATCGACGATCACGCCGAGCTTGTGGCTTCCCTCGAGCGCCGACCACTTCGCCTGCACTTCCTTGATCTCACCGGCGGCGATGCCGTCCACGGTGACCGTGCGGAAGATTGTGCCGTCCATCGTGAAGCTCACGCGGAACGAGTCGGTGACGTTGACGGTGCTGACGTTCGTCAGTTTTGCGGTGAAGAGCAGGCTCGTGCCGTCTGTCAGCGTCGTTTCCGTCGGACGCCACGTGACGTCCGTCACCTCCAGTTCGGGATAGAACACGGTAAATGCGTCAGTCGTGACGGAGATGCTGTTGTTTTCGGTGTTGGTTTCCACAAGGCAGGGGTTGAGATCATCCGCGCGGACTTCAACGTGATGCGAGCCGATTTCCGGCGTCACGGCAAAGCTGAGCGTCATGACCTGCTCCGGTGTCAGCAGCGGCACGGTCTGCCGTCCGGCAAACTCGTCGTCCACATAGAGCGAGACCGAGAAGCCCTTGGCGTCCGCCGAGCCGATGTTGGAAATGTCCACGCGGTAGACGAACGGCGACTGGGTGTCGAAAACCGAGCCCGACGGATCCCAGCGCAGGTTCGAAACCGCGACGTCGGCGAAGTTCACCTGCTGGCTGCTGAGCACTTCGCTGCGCGTGTTGTTCGTCTTGCTCGTTTCGGAAAGGGTGTTCAGAATATCGTTGGCGACGACCTTGACGACATGCGTACCGGCAGTCGCCTGATAGGAG
>JAFSXE010000002.1 GCA_017444195.1 Oscillospiraceae bacterium | reverse complement strand
TATTATGGACGGCAGCTTCGTGCCGAATCTGTCGATGGGTTTCCCGATGGTCAGCGCCTGCAAGCGCGTAAGCAACCTCGTCTGCGACGTGCATCTGATGATCGATAAGCCGATCCGCTACGTGGAACGCTTCTGCGACGCCGGCGCGGATATTCTGACCATCCACGTGGAAGCCGATACGGTGGAAAACACGCGCCGTGCGCTGGAAATGATCCGCGCCAAGGGCGTGAAGCCGGCAATCTGCGTCAAGCCGAAAACGCCGGCATGGACGGTGCTTCCGTTCATTGACCTCGTGGATCTGATCCTCGTGATGACCGTAGAGCCGGGCTTCGGCGGACAGTCGTTCATGACGGATATGATGCCGAAGCTGCGCGAGATCCGCGGCTATATCAATGAAAAGAACCCGACCTGCGAGTTAGAGGTCGACGGCGGCGTCGGTGTAGACACGGCAAAGACGTGCGTGGAAAACGGCGCAAACGTTCTCGTTGCCGGCAGCGCATATTTCAAGGCGGCCGATAAAACCGCCTTCGTCACGACGCTGAAAAGCTATCAATAATTCTTTTCGTTCTTTGCCCCGACGGGCCGCAATGCGGTCTGTCGGGGTTTTGTGTAAATAGCATCTTGCAATCACGTCCGTTATCCGCTATAATGTAAATCCAATTTACAGCATGGGGGTGCAGACGATGCCGGATACCAAAGCGGCAATCGGCGCGCGCATTCGCGCGCGGCGGCAGGCGTGCGGACTGACGCAGCAGGCGCTTGCCGAGGGCATTGTTACGCGCAATATGCTCTCTCAAATTGAAAACGGATTGGCGATGCCGTCGGTGCGGTCGCTGGAGGCGTTTGCGGAAAGATTAAGTGTCAAAGCCGGCTGGCTGCTTTCCGGCGGCGGCGACGAACTCTACCAGGCACGGCAGGCGTTTTCGATCGGCGATAACGAAACGGCGATTGCACTTGCGCTTGACGCGCCGTCAAGCGCAGAGCGGCAACTTTTGTGCTGCCAGGCGTATTGCCGCGCCGCCAATACCGCGCTTGCGTTGGGAAATGCCGATGCCGCGAAAAAGTTTGCACAGGCGTGTCTGGAATACTGCGACGGCGTCTATGACAATGCAAAAAGCAAACTTTCCGCGTTGCGTATTTTGGCGATAACCGCCCTTCTCGGCGGCGACGGCGAGGATGCGGTTTTGGCGTTTCACACCGCACACAGTGCAGAAGCGATTGAGGCGAAGCACAACCTCGTTATGGCAAAATACTATCTGGATCAAGAAAACCTCTCTGCGGCAGAGCACGCCATATGGTCCATTACCACCTTGCCGGACGAGCAAAAGGGCATTTATCTGCTGCTCCGCGGCAAACTCGCGCTGCGGCAGGAGAAGCGCGACGCGGCACAAAGTTTTTTGAAGCAGGCAGAGGCGCACGGCGTTCCCTATCCCTTCCTTGCCGAATTGAACGAATCGCTGAAAGAAGCGTTTGACGACGCTGCCGAAGATTAAAAAACGGCGCGGGAAATGATTTATTTCCCGCGCCGCTTTTTTGACACAATCCGCGCCCGTCTCATGCTATGCTCTCAACGAAGGCGGATGGGACGGAGGCACAGCACTGCCGCCGTCGCATCATCCTCCGCCTGTGCCGATCCATAAAAGGCGATCTCCTCCGCAAGCGCTTGCGGCGGCAGTCGCCCCGACCGGCGGATCCGGCGTTCGGCATCCTCTCCGCCGACGCCGTCGCTGGTCAGGATCAGCATCTCTCCATGCTTCAGGGACAGTTGAACGCGCCGCGGCTGCTGATGAGAACTGACACTCACGCCGGGCGGCAGGGATACTGTCCCGATTTTTTCGACTTTTTCCGAATGAAGCAGATACGACGGCGCGCCGCCCCACTTAAAGAGCGTTGCCTCGCCGGTCGTTAAATCCGCGCAGACGAGATCGATCGCCGTTGAGCCGCCGAAGTCACGCAAAACGGCGGTATCGTTAAACAGCGCAAGCGCGTCTTCCGGCATCATGCCTGCCGAAAGCAGACGGCGCAGCAGCGTCACGGCAAAAGCGCTTTCCGCAGCCGCCGCTTCGCCGGTGCCCATACCGTCGCACAAAAGCAGATATTGCCGCGTGCCGCAGGCAAGCGCGGCGGTGCGGTCGCCGCAGGCGCCGTTTTTCGCAAATGAGCGCGCGCCAAGCCGCGCTTCATAGCGGCGCACACCGCCATCCGTTTCTCTCGAACGAAGAAAACCGGCAAGATGGCGGTATTGCGCGGCAACGGCGGCGCAGAGTTCTTTGCGGTAACGCGACTGCTGGGATACGGCGGTTTGCTGCTCCATTGCACGGTCGATCGCGCCGAGAAGCTGCGGAAACAGACGGCAGGATTCGGAAAACGCTGTAGGAAAATCCTCCGGCGCGGTATGTCCGCGCTCAAAAATTTTCGGCTCGGCGGCACGGAAGGCGCGGTAGGTTGCACCGCTTTGCTGCTTCCAGCAGCGCGAAAACGCCGTGCAGTGCGCGCAGACCTCCGCCGCGGCGCGGTCAAACACCGCCGCGCTGACCGCCTGTGCGCTCTGGGCAGGCGGCGCCGCGACCGCCTGCTCAACGGAAAGCAGCGTATCGGCGGCGGCGGTCAGTTTTGCGTTCTCCGGCGGATCGGCAAAAAACGCAGACGGCAAAAATACCGCTGCAAGCGCAAGCACGCCGAACGGCACGTAGGCGCATAGCCCCACCGCCGCAAGCGTCCAAAGAAACCCACGCGATTTGGCGCTGTGTTCCTCCCGCCACACACGAACGGCAAGCGTGACGGCAAAGGCGGCAGCGCCGCTGAGCAGCGACCACACCGCCGCTGGCAGCAGCCCATCCGACAGGCGAAGAAGCAGCGTGAGTCCCGCGGCGGACGCCGCGGCGACGATTGGGGCAAAAACCGGATGCTTTGCCTGCTCCTCGCGGAAAATGAGCACCGCGCCGAACACCAGCACACCGCCGGCAAGCGCATAGACGAGCGCATCCGTCCCGAACATCAGACCTGCGGCAACGGCGCCGAGCCACGCGGCAAGCCCAAGCGGCGAAAGCCCCAGCGCGGCAAAAAGTCCCAGCGCGGCAGGCAGCACGCCGCCGGGCACGCGAATACAGACGAACGTCGCGCCGGCGGCAGCAGCGGTGATCGTTGCCTGAAGTTTTTTCTTCGGCAGTATGACCGGTATTTTTTTCAGCAGGGCGCTTGCACTCATAGGCTCACCTCGACCGTTTTTTCCACCATAGCATCCCCGGAAAAAGAAATTCGTCGGGAAATGGCGCGGGACATGGACACCGGGCAAAAAATGTGGTATGGTATAGAAAAATGGGGAAGAAGGCGGCGTATGGGCAGAGAATGGGAGCGCAAATATGCGGCATCGAAAGACGTGCAGCAAGCGATTGCCGCCGATCCGCAAATCCGCGCATTGACCGCTGAAACAGCGGTTTTCGCGATGGAAAGCCGCTATTTTGATACGCCGTCGGGCACGCTGTCCGCAAAAATGCAAACGCTGCGGCTGCGGCGGGAAAACGGGCGCGGCGTGGTCACGTTCAAGACGCCGATGGCGGACGGCGTGCGCGGCGAATGGGAATACGAAGCCGAAACGTTAGACGGTGCAGCGGAAAAACTCGCCGCGCTCGGCGCGCCGGTCGAGCCGTGGAGCGATCTGATCGAGGTTTGCGGCGCATCGTTCACGCGCACCGCGATCACACTCACGTTCCCCGACGGTGCAAAAGCCGAACTCGCGCTCGATCTCGGCGTTCTGGTCGGCGGCGGAAAACAGATGCCGCTTGCCGAAGTCGAAGTCGAGCACAAGGGCGGCGGTCTTTCGACCGTAGAGGCGTTCTGCGTACTGCTTGCCGACAAATATCACCTCCAAGCCGAGTCGAAAAGCAAATATCTCCGAGCGCGGCTGCTGAAGGAGGGGACGCTGTGAAGCGGATTTTCTCCTATGCCAAGCCGTTTGCGCTTGCGCTCTGCGGCGTGTTCTTTCTGAAGTTTTTGGCGGCGTTTATCGAATTGCAGATCCCCACGATGCTGGCGGACGTGATCGACGTAGGCGTGCCGAAGGCGAAGGAAACCGGCGCAAGTTCGATTCTCTACGTCTACGGTGCGCGGATGCTCGCCATGGCAATCTGCGCGGCAGTTGTCAACTACAGCGCCAACGTCTGGTCCTCGTGGATCACGACGCAGATGCTGCGCCGTATCCGGCAGGATCTGTTCGTCAAGGTGTCGTATCTCTCTACGCGGCAGATGAACGAACTGACCGTACCTTCGGCGGTGTCGCGGCTGACGTCGGACACTTATAACGTCAACAGTATGTTCCTGCGGGGCTTCCGCATCGGCGTGCGTGCGCCGATGCTGCTGATCTGCGGCTTAATTATGACCTTCCGGCTCGACGCGCAGCTTGCGCTTATTTTGCTGGCGGCGCTGCCGCCCGTGGTACTGGTGACCGCCGGGCTGACGAAAAAGAGCGTGCCGCTGTTCCGCACACAGCAGACGATGCTCGACGGCATGATCCGCACGGTGCGCGAAAACGTCACCGGCATTCGCGTGATCAAGGCGCTCAGCAAAACCGACTATGAAAAAACGCGCTTTGACGGCGTGAATGCCGAACTTGCCGATCAAAAGGTCCGCGCCGGCACGATCACCGCGCTGTCGCGCCCGACGAGCAATCTGATCCTTAACTTCTGCCTGGTCTTGATCGTGCTTTTCGGCGCGATGCGTGTGAGCAGCGGTCTGCTTCTGCCCGGCAGGATCATCGCCTTCACCCACTATTTCACCATGATCCTCAACGCCACCATCGGCATTGCCGGTCTGTTTACCATTCTGTCGCACGGCGTTGCCTCGGCGCAGCGGATCGACGCGGTCATGTCGCTTGAGCCGGAACTGCCGATTTTGGATCTTCCGGCGGAGCCGTCGGACTACGCGGTGGAGTTCCGCCACGTATCGTTCTCCTACCACACACGCGCGGAGAAAAATCTCGATGACGTTTCGTTTAAGCTGAAAAAAGGTCAGACGCTCGGCATCATCGGCGGCACGGGCTCCGGCAAGACGATGCTTTTGCGCCTGCTCGTGCGCTTCTACGACGCGGACGAAGGGCAGATTTTGATCAGCGGACGCGACGTTCGTTCCATTCCGAACGAAGAACTGAGGACGCTTTTCGGCGTAACGCTGCAAAATGATTTTCTTTCTGCCACGACCATCCGCGAAAACATTGCCTATTTCCGCGATCTGGACGAGGACGCGCTTCGCCGCGCCGCCCAAATTGCACAGG
>JAFSXE010000012.1 GCA_017444195.1 Oscillospiraceae bacterium | reverse complement strand
GCGGCGTGCCACATCTTCCCCTATTCGCGCCGCAAGGGTACGCTTGCCGATACCTATCCCGATCAAATTACCACCGCGGTCAAGGTCGAACGCTGTGCGCAGGCGGCGGCAATCGCCGACGAAAGCGAAAAGCGGTATTTGGAAGCGCAGATCGGCTCGGTGCAGCGCGTTTTGTGGGAGCAAGTCGAGGATGGCTATTTTGCCGGACACGCGCCGAATTACGTCAAAGTCTACGCCAAGGGCGAAAACCTGCATAATACCGTAACCGACTGCCGCATCACCGCGGTTTTTCGCGACGGCGTACTGGGCGAGATCGAATAAAAAATCGAGTGCTTTTCAGCACTCGATTTTTTATTAAGCAAAGATTTTGATCAGCGGCTCGCCGATCTTCTGCGCCATACGGAACAGTCCGAGATCGTTGGGGTGCGTCATATCCACGGTGCAAAGATCCCAGTTGACGCCGGCAAACAGCGTCTTGCCGTCCACGAAGTACACGTTCCGGTCGCCCTCGGCAATCAGTTTTTCATAGGTGTCGATCACAACCTGACGGCGGTCAAGATACGACGCTTCGCCGCGAATGGCGCGCGGTGCGGAAACCAGCACGATCGGTAGTTCCGGCTGCGCCGCACGAACGGTGCGGACGAACGGCTCGTGCGCGGCACGCAGCTCGTCCGCCGACTTGCAGTTGTAATCAAAATCGCAGACAAACGCCGACATCGGAAGCGAAGCAATATACTTGCTCATCGCGGCTTCGCCCTTCGCGCTGCCGGCAAAGCCGAGATTGAGAAAATCGCGGTTAATCCATCGCGCGATCTGCGCCTCATAGGCGTTGCCGGGGTGCGACGCGCACGCACCCTGCGTAATTGACGATCCGTAGTAGACAACCGGCAAGACATCGGCATACGGCGTCGGCGCTTCCAGCGCGCAGTCCTTTTTCAGTCCGATGAACAGGTCGTTTACGACGTCATACAGCGGAAAATGGATCAGGTAATCGCGCAGCACGCCGTCGGTCTTGGCAAGTGAGCTGTAGCCGTCGGTCAAGTCGGCGGGCGGAATCAACGCCTGTTTGAACAGCAGCTCGCCGTCCTTGTCCCAATACAGATCAAAGCCGGACTGACCTGTACGCGCCATCTTGTTCATCGCCGAGCGGTTGTGCGTTACCACGCGAATGGCGATCGCGGAAGAGTCGGTGCGAAAACGCACGCGCCCGCCGGCAGTGTCGGTACAAAGCTCTGCCACGCTTGCGGAAACAGCTTGTGCCGCATCTTTCGGCATTCGCGTGAAACGGTGCGCTGCTTCATCGTAAAGCAGCCCATAGACGGCAAACGGCACAGATCGCACATTCAGCCAAACAAGATCCGGCTCGTTAATCTCCGTCTGCACCGCAAAATTACGGTCGAGGTCTTCCAGTTTCATTTCCCTCACCTCTCGGGCTCATTCTATCACGCTTTCCGCTGCAACGCAAATATTTTTGAAAAAATGTTGACAAAGTGCAGATTGTCGGGTATAATAACTTTCGCTTGACGAAACGTGACGTCATACGGCGGCATAGCTCAGCTGGTAGAGCGTCCGGTTCATACCCGGTGTGTCATCTGTTCAAATCAGATTGCCGCTACCAGGCCCGGTGGTCAAGCGGCTAAGACACCGCCCTTTCACGGCGGTAACGGGAGTTCGATTCTCCCCCGGGTCACCAAAAATCGACGGTAAGCATTTGCGAACCGTCGATTTTTTCTTTCTTTCCTACTGCTAATAACCGTCCCGAGCAAAGCGCCAAAGTTCTCGCGCAAATCCATTGACTATTTTTTTTAACAGGTTATAATAAAGATAGAGGTATCCCTTGAACGCTGCGGAAGGAGGAATCATCCATGTTAGTGAAAAACCGTATGACGCTCAACCCCTACACCGTTACGCCGGAAACTTCGATCGGTGAAGCGTATACCATCATGCGCGACCACAAATTCCACCGCCTGCCCGTCGTAAAAAACGGCAAACTGGTAGGCATCGTCACGGAGAAGGAACTGCAGCGCGTATCGCCGTCGGAGGCAACAACGCTGAGCGTGTTTGAACTCAACTATCTGCTGACAAAAATGACCGTCAAAGACGCGATGACCAAAGACGTCATCACCGTGCAGGATACCGAACTGGTGGAAAACGCCGCCGTGCTGATGCGGGACAAAGACATCGGTGCGCTGCCGGTCATGCGCGGTGATCGGCTCGTCGGCATCATCACCGAGTCGGACATTTTCGACGCGTTCATCGACATCATCGGCGCGCGCTCGTCCGGCGCACGGCTTGCCGTCCGCGTTCCGGATAATCCCGGCGTCGGCGGCGAGGTGTTCACGATCATCGGCAAATACGACGTCAACATCCAAAACGTCGCCTACACCCGCGGACGCGAGGGCGCGGAATTCACCTTCCGGCTGGATACGGATGACGCCGACGTGATCAAACGCGCAATGATCGCCAAGGGCTTTGAGATCATCGAAGAAGGCAAATAAGCCGCTGCCAAACCCGACCGTGTTTTGGGCGGCGCAGATTAGGGATTATGCAGCCGTAAAGCGGATCTTTTTGCGCAAACCTGCGTTATCAAAAGAGGGAATCCACAAAGGATTCCCTCTTTCTCTGCCTTGTCTTGCACAAAAAACTCTCGCTTTACGGTGCTGCGCAGTTTTGAAACTGCAATTTTTCGTCCGGACAAAGCACAAAAATGAGGTCATCCTGTCGGATGACCTCATTTTTTAATGCAGTACGGGCGGAAAAGGGCGGTTCAAAACCTACATACTCCCTAATCTGCGCCGCCCAAAGTCGGGTTTTTTCTTGCTTAATGGCGAAAAAGATGCTATAATCAAAAAAATGCGCAAACAGAAAGAAGGCAGAATATGGTTAACGTTATCGGTCTGGGCTACATCGGGCTGCCGACCGCGCTGATGCTGGCGGCACACGGTGTGGAAGTCGTCGGAACGGACTACAACGCCTCGCTCGTGGAAACGCTCTGCGCCGGGAAGACGACCTTTCAGGAAAAAGGGTTGGACGAACTCTTTGCCGAAGCCGTAAAAAAAGGCGTGCGGTTCACAACGGAATATCAGGTGACGGATACCTATATTATCTCCGTGCCGACGCCGTACGATAAATTTTCGAAAAAGATCGACGCCGGATTCGTCGTGCGTGCGGCGGAGGCGGTGCTGAAGGTGTGCCCGGACGGCGCGACGATCGTGGTGGAATCCACCGTTTCGCCCGGCACGATGGACAAGTTCGTGCGTCCCGTCGTGGAAAAAAGCGGCAAGAAACTGCACCTTGTGCACGCGCCAGAGCGTATCATCCCCGGCAATATGGTCTATGAACTGCTGCACAACAACCGCACGATCGGCGCAGACGACCGCGCCACCGGCGAAAAGATTCAAAAACTTTACAGTTCGTTCTGCCAGGGCGAGATCGTCGTAACCGACATCCGCACGGCGGAGATGACAAAGGTCGTGGAAAACACGTTCCGCGCCGTCAATATCGCCTTTGCCAATGAACTTGCCAAAATCTGCCGTCACGACGGTATGGACGTCTATGAGATCATCCGCATCTGCAATATGCATCCGCGCGTCAACGTGCTGCAGCCCGGTCCCGGCGTGGGCGGACATTGCATCTCCGTTGATCCGTGGTTTCTTGTCGGCGACTATCCGGAACTTGCGAACGTCATTCGCGAATCCATGAAAACGAACGATGCCATGCCGGCATTCGTGCTGGAGCGCATCGATGAAATCATGCGGCAAAACGGTATGACGGACATCTCCCGCGTCGGTCTTTACGGTCTGACCTACAAAGAAAACGTGGATGACTGCCGCGAAAGCCCGACTTTGCAGCTGTTGGAATGCCAGCGCAAGCATCTCGCTCAGCCGCTGAAAGTCTATGACCCGTGGGTGCAGTGCGATCTCGTGCCGAATCAGTATCACGACTTGGACAAGTTCCTTGCCGACGTCGATCTGGTCGTCATCATGGTCGGACACAGCGAGATTCGAGAGCAGATGCAGAAACTAAACGGCAAGATCGTGTTTGATACGCGCAACGTAAGCGATCTGCCCGGCGTATATCACCTGTAAAAGAAGGTACGTTTATGAAAACCGTTATGCTCGTTTTCGGCACGCGGCCGGAAGCGATCAAAATGTGTCCGCTTGTGCGCGAACTGAAAACGCGAAAAGAACTGAAAACCGTCGTCTGCGTCACGGGTCAGCATCGGCAGATGCTCGATCAGGTGCTTGCCGCATTTGCCGTTACGCCCGATTATGATCTTTCGATCATGAAGGACAAGCAGACGCTGTTCGATATTACGACAAATATCTTAAACCGCATCGGCGACGTGCTGGACGAAGTCAAGCCGGACGTCGTTTTGGTCCACGGCGATACCTCGACGACGTTCGTCACCGCGCTGGCGTGCTATTATAAGCAGATTCCCGTCGGACACGTCGAAGCCGGACTTCGCACCTACGATATTTTCAGTCCCTACCCCGAGGAATTCAACCGGCAGGCAGTCGGCATCATTTCGCAGTTCAATTTCGCGCCCACGACACGCGCCGCGGAAAATCTGCTGCGTGAGGGCAAGAAGCCGGAAACTATTTTCATTACCGGCAATACTGCGATCGACGCGCTGAAAACGACCGTCCGCAACGATTACACGCATCCCGAACTGGCATGGGCGGCAGATTCGCGGCTGATCATCATCACCGCGCACCGTCGGGAAAACCTCGGCGAGCCGATGCATCAGATGTTCCGCGCCATTCGCCGCATCTGCGACGAGCACCCCGATATCAAAGCGATCTACCCCATTCACATGAATCCCGTCGTGCGCCAGACCGCCGACGAGGAACTTGCCGGGTGCGACCGTATTCATATCATCGAGCCGCTGGAAGTGCTGGATTTCCACGACTTCCTTGCGCGCTCCTATCTGATTTTGACCGACTCCGGCGGCATCCAGGAGGAAGCGCCGTCGCTCGGAAAACCTGTTTTGGTTATGCGCGACACCACCGAGCGCCCGGAGGGCATCGCCGCCGGCACGCTGAAACTCGTCGGCACGAGCGAGGAAGTCATTTACGAAAACTTTAAGCGGCTGCTGGAAGACCAAGCCGCCTACGACCAAATGGCACACGCCGCCAACCCCTACGGCGACGGTCACGCCTGCCGCCGGATCGCGGATCTTCTCACCGTCGGCAAGACCGACGAATTTAAGGCATAAAAAGAACACCCAATGGGTGTTCTTTTTCTTATACTTTTAAACTTTTTTGAATTTTTTATATGCATTTCCAGCAAAAATGTGCTAATATAGACATATAATGTACAAGAATGAAACTTACCGCTTCCCTGCAGGAGGAAACTATGACTGCCGTAGACGAGATAAAGAGCAAACTTGAAAAACTCTACCGAACCAATCCGAATATCCATATCAGCGTTTCTTTGAGCCGACCGAAAATTGCCCTTGAGAATCAAGCTGCGGTCATTCGCGGCATCTATCGAAACATCTTTCAAATCGAGGCAGCCGGAAAATGCTATACCCTGCAATACACGGACATGCTGACGCAAAACTTTCGCATCGCCGAACTGGAATAAAAAGAACACCAAGGGCGCCCTCACATAAGGAAGTTGCCTCCCTTCGGCTTTTTGTAATCAGCCAGAATGATTGAATTGCAGGAATCAATCTTATTTGGAGGATTACATTATGGAAAAGTACATCTACGACGAAAAGAACGGAATTTGGCACGAGCTGCACGGGGACT
>JAFSXE010000114.1 GCA_017444195.1 Oscillospiraceae bacterium | reverse complement strand
GCCGCTGGAACACCGTCGCTGTCGTTACCGACGGCACCGCCGTTCTGGGTCTGGGCGATATCGGTCCCGAAGCCGGCATGCCCGTTATGGAAGGCAAATGCGTCCTGTTCAAAGCATTCGGCGATGTTGACGCGATCCCCCTGTGCATCCGCAGCAAGGACGTCGATGAAATCGTCAATACCGTGGCGCTGCTCGCCGGCTCGTTCGGCGGCGTGAACCTGGAAGACATCGCCGCGCCGCGCTGCTTCGAAATCGAGCAGAAACTGAAAGAGCGCTGCGACATCCCCATCTTCCACGACGACCAGCACGGCACCGCCGTCATCACGCTGGCAGGTCTGAAAAACGCGCTGAAGGTTGTCAAGAAGGATATCGGCGCGGTGCGCGTCGTTGTTAACGGCGCCGGCGCCGCCGCCATCGCCATCTCCCGTCTGCTGCTCTCCGCCGGCGTGAAGGATCTGACGCTGTGCGACCGCAAGGGCGCGATCTACGAGGGCCGTGCCGAAGGCATGAACCCCGTCAAGGAAGAGATGTCGAAACTCACCAACCCCGCTAAACGCAAGGGCTCGCTTGCCGACGTGATGGTTGGCGCGGACGTGTTCATCGGCGTTTCCGCCCCCGGCGTCGTGACGACGGATATGGTCAAGACGATGAACAAGGACGCCATTATCTTTGCCTGCGCCAACCCGACGCCCGAGATCTTCCCGGACGACGCGAAAGCAGGCGGCGCAGCGGTTATCTCGACCGGCCGCAGCGACTTCCCCAACCAGATCAACAACGTGCTCGCGTTCCCGGGCATCTTCCGCGGCGCACTGGACGCCCGTGCAAGCGACATCAACGACGCGATGAAGATCGCCGCCGCCGATGCGCTGGCCAATCTCATTTCCGATGACGAACTGAGCGCGGACTACATCATCCCCGCCGCGTTCGATCCGCGTGTCAAAGACGCCGTCGCCGCCGCCGTCAAGAAAGCGGCCTACGACTCCGGCGTTGCCAGAATCTAATTCCGTTTTTCCGCTTCGCCTGCACCGATCGGTGCAGGCGAAGTGTTTTGAAAAAATGAATGTTTGCAGTTTTCATATTGCATTTTTCGTTTTTATGCGCTATACTGTACAGGTAATCGCACGTCCCCTATTTTTTAACCGGAGGTAACAACCATGAAAAAGACCATCGCACTGCTGCTTGCTCTCGTGCTGGCGCTCGGCATTCTGACCGCCTGCGGCGAGACGAAGCCCGTCGAAACGACGGAAACCACCGAAACGACAGAAACCACCGAAACCACCGAAACGACGGAAACCACCGAGCCGACCGCAGAAGGTCAGCTTCGTGAAGGCAACGCCGTTGAAGTTGCAACGCCGGAAGAATTCGCGCAGGCGTATCACGATCTGTATGCCGAGGGCAGCACGGTCAACGCCATCGTCCTGACCGACGACGTCATGATCAACGCGAAGGATCTCCGCATCCAGGAGGGCAACGACCCCTACATGACCGAGTATCCCGACCGCATCGTCCTGCGCATGCCGGAAGGCACGCAGCTTGACCTGAACGGCTGCGTCCTGCACGCCTATGCGCTTGCCGGCGCGGACGACAACACCGGCGCGAAGAGCAACAACGTCACGCTCGGCAACGTCGTCGACTCCTTCGGCGGCGGCGAAATCCGTCTGTACTGCCTCAACTCCGACTCCTTCGTCGGCCGTGCGCTGAAACTCGCCAGAGAGTATCCCGGCATCGTCTCCGCCGTTACGATCACCGGCGAGATCAAGAATGCCTCGAAAGACGACTTTGTCGTTCCCGAGAACATTGCACTGAAGTTCACGGGCACGAAGTCGGCGATCAACGCCCACAGCATCACCTTTGAGCCGGGCGCCACGATCTATGTCGGCTCCAAGGCGGGCGACGCCGCTCTTGTCAGCGACTGCGAAGCGATCATCTTCCAGTACAGAGACGAAACCGACAAGAACCGCGAGGGCTCCGAATTCGCAACCGAATTCGTCCAGGTCGGCTAATCTGTCAAATAAAAAGAGGCGCCCTTCGGGCGTCTCTTTTTATTTGACTTTCCACAGTCGGCGCCCTATAATACAGATGGAGAAAAGAAAAGGGGGACTCATCATGAATATGATTCTCGAAGTTTACCGCGAAGCGTTTGACGTGCTGAAACAGAAGCCGTTCCGTCTGTGGGGCATTTCCCTGCTCGCCGGCTTCCTCGGCGGTTTGGTCGGCGCCTTGCTCGGCGTCATTCCGCTGGCGGCGCTCGCCGTTGCCGAACTGATCGAAGTCGGTATGGTCATGGTCTATCTGCACGGCTTCCGCGGCGAAGAAGTCAAAGCCGTTCAGCTTTTTGACTGCTGCCACGATTGGAAGACCGTCGGCCGCGTGCTTGCCGGTATGGGCTGGATGACGCTTTGGATCTTCCTGTGGGCGCTGATCCCCATCGTCGGCATCGTCTTCGCCGTGATCAAAACCTACAGCTGGCGGCTCACGCCGTACATCCTCGTGCAGGAGCCGGACGTTGCCCCGACGGAAGCGATCAAAGTTTCCGCGCAGCGCACGATGGGCTACAAGGGCAAAATGTTTGGCGCAGATATGCTCGTTTTGGCCTGCCTGATCGTCCTGATGGTGATTTTCGCTGCGCTCCGTCTCGGTTTTCTTGTCGCGCTGGTCTATATCCTTGCGCTCTTAGTCCTGCCGCTGTTCCTCGGCTTGGTGCAGGCAGGCTTCTATGAGAAGATTTCCAACGCGCCGCAGCCGAAAACGTGCGCCAAATGCGGCGGTCCCGTTGCCGCGGACGCAAGCTTCTGCCCCAACTGCGGCACACCTGTGTAAAAAAACAATCTGCGGCGACTTTGTCGCCGCAGATTTTCTTGAGAGGTCACGATGGAACTTTGGGACGCTTATGACGCCGACGGCAGCAAGACCGACGCGACGCTGATCCGCGGCGAGCCGATCCCGGGCGGCGCATATCATCTTGCGTGTGATATACTCGTCCGTCATATCGACGGCAGTTATCTTTTGATGCAGCGCGCACCGGAAAAACTGCTCGGCGGCAAGTGGGAAGCCGGCGCAGCCGGCTCGGCGCTAAAGGGTGAAACTGCGCTCGACTGCGCCAAGCGTGAAGTACGCGAAGAAACCGGTGTGGACCGCGGTACGTTTACGGAAGTCGGACGCATCCGCAGCGACGCCTACCACGTTCACTACGTTGAGTTTTTTTGTTTGACGGACGTGCCGAAAGATGCCATCTGTCTGCAAGACGGCGAAACCGTCGCGTTTCGCTGGGTGACGAAGGACGAATTGAATTCGCTTCCGTCCGATGTTCTCATCACGCGCCGCATCCGGCAGTTTTTGCCGGATTGGGAATTGTAAAAAAAGAAGCAGGGCAAAACCCTGCTTCTTTTTTATCGTTCGTATTCCAGTTCGTAGTCGCCGATGGAAACCGTATCGCCGTCGGCGATGCCCATTTCTTCGAGACGCTCATACAACCCACATTTGCGCATTTGACGATCAAAGTACATTCGGCTCTCGAAATCATCAAAGTTGATATCGCCGACGAGCCGCTCGATCCACACACCGGACACGAGCCAAACGTCGCCCTCGCGCGTGATCGTGATCTCGTGGATATCGCCTGCCTCCGGCAGCACCTTTTGATACTCCGGCTCGTAGACCTTGACCGGCGGCAGCGTGGCAAGTTTCCCTGCCACGATTTTCATCAGTTCGCGCACGCCCTTCGTCGTGGCGGCGGAAATCTCGTAAAACGGATACCCCTGCGCCGTGACAACGTCGCGCAGACGCTGTAAATTGTCGCTGTCCGGCGGCAGCAGGTCGAGTTTGTTCGCCGCAACGATCATCGGGCGCTTGGCAAGCTCCTCGCTGTACTGATGCAGTTCCTCGCAAATCTTTTGGAAATCCTCCACGGGGTCGCGCCCCTCCGAGCCGCTGACGTCCACGATATGCACGAGCAGTCGGCAGCGGTCAATGTGCCGCAGAAAATCGTGACCGAGACCGGCGCCCTCCGCCGCGCCCTCGATGATGCCGGGAATATCCGCCATCACGAACGACACGCCTTCCTCAACGTAGATCACGCCGAGATTGGGAAAGAGCGTGGTGAAATGATAGTTGGCAATTTTCGGATGCGCATTCGACGTGACCGAAAGCAGCGTCGATTTGCCGACGTTCGGAAAACCGACCAAACCGACGTCCGCCAGCAGTTTCAGTTCCAGCACAACGTCGTGCATCTCGCCGGGCAAGCCGCGCTTGGCAAAGCGCGGCACCTGCCGCGTGGGCGTGGCAAAATGCTTGTTGCCCCAGCCGCCGCGGCCGCCCTTGCAGAGCACGAAGTCCTCATCACCGCTCATATCGCAGATGATCTCATTCGATTCCGCATCGCGCACGACCGTGCCTCGCGGCACGCGAATAACGGTATCCTTGCCGTTTTTGCCGTGGCAATGTGCGCCGCGGCCGTCCTCGCCGTTCGGCGCGGTATATTTGCGCGTGTATCGGAAGTCCATCAGCGTGGAGAGGTTATCGTCCACACGCAGCACGATGGAGCCTCCCTTGCCGCCGTCACCGCCGTCCGGACCGCCTGCCGCAACGTATTTTTCCCGATGGAACGCCACCGCGCCGTTGCCGCCGTTGCCGGCCTGCACGTGGATCTTGACCTTATCGACAAACACCGCTATCCCACCTTTCCATAAAAAATCCGGAACATAATCGTATGTTCCGGATTTTTGCGTTTCATTACTGCTTTGCGTAGACAGAGCACATCTTGCGATCCTTGCCCATCCGCTCAAATTTCACGACGCCGTCGATCTTGGCGAACAGGGTGTCATCACTGCCGATACCGACATTGTTGCCCGGATGGATATGCGTGCCTCTCTGGCGGACGAGAATGTTGCCAGCCAGAACAAACTGGCCGTCCGCGCGCTTCGCGCCCAGTCGCTTGGACTCGGAATCACGACCGTTCATGGTCGAGCCGCCGCCCTTCTTGTGCGCAAAGAACTGGAAGTTCAAATTCAGCATGGTGTTACACCTCCAAAACTTCAATATAGTCCGGATATTGATCCCGCAAACTGCAAAGCGTGAGCATCATGCCCGTGAGAATCGCCTGCACGGCGTCCTCGTTTTCGCAGGTGGCGGGGAGCGTCAGCGTAATGCGGGGCTCGTCCGGCAGGACTTTCGTCTTTGCCTGTTCGCCGAGCGCGTCACAAATGGCGGCTTCGGCAAACTTCACGGCTGTGGTAACGGCGGCGCAGACAATGTCCGAGCCCTCCTCCGCATAGCCGCTGTGCCCCGAACTGCAGAAACCGGAAATTCTGCCGTTCTGACTGAAAAATTCAACCTTCGTCATGCTTACACGTTGATCGTTTCGATCTGAACCTTGGTATACGGCTGACGATGACCCTGGCAGCTCTTGGAGTCCTTCTTCGGGCGGTACTTGAAGACCGTGATCTTCTTGCCCTTGCCGTTTTTCAGGACCTTGCCGCCAACGGTCGCGTTCTTCACCGTCGGCTTGCCGAACTTGGACTTCTTGCCGTCCAGAACTGCGAGCACCTGGTCGAACGTCACGGCGGTTTCCTCCGCTGCGTCCAGCTTTTCGACGTAGATCACGTCGCCTTCCGCCACGGTGTACTGCTTACCGCCGGTCACGATGATTGCCTGCATACTTGATTGCACCTACCTTTATTTGTAGACTCGCTCTTCGGGCGTGTCCGAAAGGACAACTTCAGCCCTTACAATGCGGCTTTACGATTATACAAGCAAATGCACGGTTTGTCAAACGTTTTTTTACCATTTTTTCACGTTTCGACTGATCTCCGTCAGACACGACGCCGCTTCCATATGAAAATCGCGACATTTTGCCACGTCGCTGAGCGAGAGCATGCCGCACAGGCGACCGCTTCGGTCCACGATCGGCAGACGGCGCACCTGCCGCTTTGCCATGACGTGTGCGCCGTGCGCCAGCGTATCGGTGGGCGCAGCCGTCGATACCTGCGGCGTCATCACCGCGCCGACGGTCGTGTGCAGGGGGTCATCCCCTGCCGCGAGGCACCGCACCACAAGATCGCGGTCCGTTACGATGCCGCAGAGCCGTCCTGCCTCACCGCGCACGGGAAGGCTTCCCACGTTGTGCCGCGCCATCAGCCGCGCCGCGTGCGCCACGCTTTCATCCGCCGTCACGCTGACGGTCGAAGGGGTCATCAAATCACGTATTTCCATGGTGCATCCTCCCAAGAATTGGTACTTCCATTCTTGACAGGCGGCGCGGAAATTATACGCGCCAATAATCGCGGATCACCAAATCCTGTTTTCGCACTTTGTTCCACGAGAAAACCGAAGCCAGCTCCGCCGCGGAGATCGGCGCGTTGCTTGCCGTCAGCCCTGCGGCAAATGCCAATCGCCCGATGACCGCCTCCGGCTTCATCGTCTGCCGCAATGCGCCGAGATCAAGGTCGCCGTCGCGCTTGCTGAGCCGTCTGCCGCTTTTGTCGATCAAAAGCGGCACGTGGTAATACTGCGGCGCATCCGCGCCGAAAAGCCGCAGCAGATAGACCTGACGCGGTGCGGAAGCAAGCAGATCGCGCCCGCGCACCACCTGCGTCACGCCGCCGGTTGCATCGTCCGTGACCACCGCTAACTGATAGGCGTAAACGCCGTCGGCGCGGCGCACGACGAAGTCGCCGCAGTCGTGGGCAAGGTTCACGCGATACGCGCCCTGCACGCCGTCCGCAACGGTAAAGTCCTCGTCCGGCACACGGATACGCCACGACGGTTTTTTCGTCTGTTTGGCACGCTCCGCGTCCGTTAAATTGCGGCACGTGCCGGGATAGACACTCTCGCCGTCGCGCTCGTGCGGTGCGGAGGCGGCACGCAGCGCGTCGCGGCTGCAGTAGCAGGGATAAAGCAGCCCCTGCGCCGCCAAATAATCGAACTTCTCCGCATACGCCGCCGTTCGGCGCGACTGCGGCGTCTGTTCCTCATCCCAATCGAGTCCAAGCCAGCGCAGATCGTCCTTGATCTGCATCGCATATTCCTCGCGGCAGCGCGCAGGATCAAGATCTTCGATCCGCAGCAGCATCGTGCCGCCCACGCTGCGCACGGAAAGCCATGCCAGCAGTGCGGAAAAAACGTTGCCGAGGTGCATCCGTCCGCTCGGACTCGGCGCAAACCGACCGACGATTGCCACAGAACCTCCTCCGTTTCCGTAAAAACGCCGCCCGAAAGCGGCGTTTTTTCTTACGACAAATCTGCCATATCGAGATACTTGTACCCCTCTTCGGCAATGAAATCCTTGCGTCCCTGCAGGTTGTCGCCGAGCAGCAGATCAAAGACCTCCGCCGTGCGCTGCGCGTCCTCCGGCATGACCTTGATCAGCCGCCGCGTTTCGGGATTCATCGTGGTCATCCACATCATTTCCGGATCGTTCTCGCCGAGACCTTTGGATCGGTTGACCAAATACTTTTTGCCTTCCAACTCCTTGACGTACTTCGCTTTTTCGCTGTCGGAGTAGGCAAAATAGGTCGTATCCTTGCTCGTGATCTCGTAAAGCGGCGACTCCGCAATAAAGACGTAGCCCTTTTCGATCAGCGTCGGCGTCAGCCGATAGAGCATCGTAAGGATCAGCGTGCGGATCTGGAAGCCGTCCACGTCGGCGTCGGTGCAGATGATAATCTTGTTCCAATGTAGATTGCCGAGATCGAACGCCGACAGATCCTTGTTTTTCTTGTTTGAAACCTCCACGCCGCAGCCGATGACCTTCAAAAGGTCGGTGATGATGTCGCTCTTGAAAATGCGGTCATAGTCCGCTTTGAGGCAGTTAAGAATCTTGCCGCGCACCGGCATGATTCCCTGAAATTCCGCGTCACGCGACTGCTTGACCGCGCCCATAGCGGAATCGCCCTCGACGATATACAGCTCGCGCCGCGTCGTATCCTTCGTGCGGCAATCGACGAACTTCTGCACCCGGTTGGCAAGATCGAGAGTGCCTGCCAGTTTCTTTTTATTGTTGAGGCGCGTCTTTTCCGCCGTTTCGCGGCTGCGCTTGTTCAGCAGCACCTGCTCGGCGATACGGTCCGCCTCCTGCTTGTTCTCAATGAAATAGACCTGCAGACGCGAACGGAAGAACTCCGTCATCGCCTCTTGGATGAATTTGTTCGTAACCGCTTTTTTCGTCTGGTTTTCATAGGACGTCAGCGTTGAAAAACAGTTCGTCACCAGCACCAAGCAGTCCTGCACGTCCTGGAACGTGATCTTGCTCTCGGTCTTGGTGTATTTATTGTTCGCTTTCAGATAGGCGTCAATCGCATAGACAAAAGCGTTTTTCACCGCTTTGTCCGGCGCGCCGCCGTATTCCAGCCACGAAGAGTTGTGATAGTATTCCAGCAGACTGACCTGATTGGAAAAGCAGACTGCTGCGCTGATCTTGACCTTGTATTCCGGCTGGTCGTCGCGGTCACGTCCCTTGCGCTCCGCCTCCCAAAACTGCGGCATCGTCATGGCGCGTTCCTGCGTCAGTTCCGTCACGTACTGCAAAATGCCCTGCTCGTAGCAGAAATCCTCCTGCTCAAACTTGCCGGGCGAAAGCTCGTTGCGGAAGCGGAACGTCACGCCGGAGTTAACGATCGCCTGTCGGCGGATCGTCTGCACGAAATACTCTTTCGGCACGTCGATATCGGTAAATACCTGCAGATCGGGCTTCCAGCGGAAGCACGAGCCGGTCTTTTTGCGGTCGGTCGGCTCTTTTTGCATCTCGCCGACGATCTCGCCTTTTTCAAAATGAAGCGAGTATTTGAAGCCGTCACGGCGGATCGTCGCGTCGAAGTATTCGGAGGAATACTGCGTTGCGCACGCACCCAAGCCGTTCAGGCCAAGCGAAAACTCATAGTCGCCGCCGGCGTTATTCTCATATTTGCCGCCGGCATACAGTTCGCAGAACACCAGTTCCCAGTTGTAGCGGCCTTCTTTTTCGTTCCAGTCCACGGGGCAGCCGCGTCCGAAATCCTCCACTTCGATGGAGTGATCCAAAAACCGCGTGACAAGAATCAGATCGCCGTGTCCGGCGCGCGCCTCGTCGATCGCGTTGGAAAGGATCTCGAATACCGCATGCTGGCAGCCCTCCAAGCCGTCCGATCCGAAGATGACGGCAGGACGTTTGCGGACGCGGTCCGCGCCCTTCAGCGCGGAAATGCTCTCATTGCCGTAGTTCTGTTGTTGCTTCATAATGCCCTCACAAGATTTCGTGCATAAATTGGGGAGAATACCCATTATCTTGTAAATTATACCGTTTTCCGCGCCAAAAGTCAAGCCAAACGGAGGTTTGGAGAAAAACGGAATATTTTCCAAAACCGCCGTGCTTTTTTTATGAAATATTCCCATGCGTTTTTCATTGCTTTTTGTCGGATTGTAGCGTATGATTATTCCATATTTTGATAGTATGGGGTGGTATTTGTGTTCCGCATCGGTTTTGACAATGATCGGTATCTGAAAATGCAGAGCCAGCGCATTTTGGATCGCGTGGAGCAGTTCGGCGGCAAACTCTATTTGGAGTTCGGCGGCAAACTGTTCGATGATTTCCACGCCTCGCGCGTCCTGCCCGGCTTCCAC
Source organism: Oscillospiraceae bacterium (assembly GCA_017444195.1). Classification (GTDB taxonomy): domain Bacteria; phylum Bacillota; class Clostridia; order Oscillospirales; family Oscillospiraceae; genus RGIG3566. Next base: position 4,485 of record JAFSXE010000114.1, on the reverse strand, counting down.
CCCGACAGTAAAATGAAGATGCTGCTGCAGCTCAAGGATCAAGCGGAGGTCGTCATTGCGATCAACGCCGAAGATATCGAAAAGAGCAAACGGCGCGGCGACCTCGGCATTACCTACGACGCCGACGTCATGCGCCTGATCGACGCCTTCCGCGGCTACGGCATTTACGTCGGCAGCGTCGTGATGACGCGCTATGCCGCCCAAAAAGCAGCGGAGCAATTCCGCCGCCGTCTGGAAGCGCTCGACGTGCCGGTCTACTGCCACTATACCATTGCCGATTACCCGAACAATCTCCCCGTGATCTTCTCGGATGAAGGCTTCGGCAAAAACGACTATATCCAGACCAGCCGCCCCGTCGTTGTCGTTACGGCGCCCGGTCCCGGCAGCGGAAAAATGGCAACGTGCCTCAGCCAGCTCTACCACGAAAACCTTCGCGGCGTCAAAGCAGGCTACGCAAAATACGAAACCTTCCCCGTCTGGAATCTGCCGCTGAAGCATCCCGTGAACCTCGCCTATGAAGCGGCGACGGCGGACCTGTCGGACGTCAATATGATCGACCCGTTCCACCTGGAAGCCTACGGCGAAATGACCGTTAACTACAACCGCGACATTGAGATCTTCCCGGTGCTGGAAGCGATGTTCCGCAAGATCTACGGCGACTGCCCCTATAAGAGCCCGACCGATATGGGCGTGAATATGTGCGGCTTTGCCATTTCCGACGACAACGTTTGCCGCGAGGCATCCATGCAGGAAATCATCCGCCGCTACTATGCCACAAAGTGCAAAGTCAAAAGCGGACTTGCCGTGCCCGGCGAAATGCAGAAACTTGAAACGCTGATGAACACGCTTTCGCTGACGCCGGAGATGCGCAGATGCGTACCCGCCGCGCTTTCGGTCGCGGAACGCACCGGCGAGCCCGCCGTTGCCATTGAACTGCCGGACGGCGTGATCATCACCGGCAAAACCTCCACGCTGATGGGCGCGTCGTGCGCGGCGCTGCTCAATGCCTTAAAGTACCTTGCCGGCATCGACGACCGCACCGACCTGATCGCCGGCGCGGTGCTGACGCCGATCCAAAATCTCAAGACCGCCTACCTGGGCAATCACAATCCGAGGCTGCACACCGACGAGATTTTGATCGCGCTGGCAATGAGCGCCGTCACCAATCCCACCGCCGCAATGGCGATGAATGCGCTTTCGGGCCTCAAGGGCAGCGAGCTGCACTCCACCGTCGTGCTGGCGTCCGTAGACGAAGGCACGTTCCGCAAACTCGGCGTCAACGTCACCTGTGAGCCGCAGCAGCAGGCAAAAAAACTGTATCACGCTTAATTTGTAAAGTCGCCGCAAGCAATTGCTTGCGGCGACTTTTTCGAGCAAAAAAAGAGCAACTCTTTCGAGTTGCTCTTTTTGCATTGAAATCAATACTCGGAATAAAGATCCTTGACGCGCTCGTAACCGTTCTGCGCCGTTGCAACATACTCGGAATAACGCAGGCCTTCCAGTTCGGTGAGGTACTTGTTCCACGTCGCGTCGTTCGCGGGATCATCTTCACCGGTGCAGAAGTTGGTGCGGCTCAGCGAGATATAGCTCGTCAGGTCGGTCGTGAACTCCGCACGAAGGTCGATTTCCTCGTCGGTATAAGAAGCATACCAGAACATTTCGTCCGGCAGACCGGCGTTCTTATAGTTGAGGTAGTTATTGTAGATATTGTTGACACGCTTGGTATTGACGTCCGTTTCGTCGCTCAGATCCACTTCATAGGAGTAGTAGTACTCCGAGGCGATGCTGTTGACCATATGCCAGCATTTGTTGTTCTGCTCTGCCCAGATGTTCGGGTCGTGAATCACAATCTTTGCAGGCACTTCCACCGCATAGGAACCGGCGTCCGGGTTTGTCGAGTATTCCCAGTCCACGCCGTATTCGCCCCAGCGCTGACGCAAATACGCTTCGCCGCTCATCTGGAAATCGAGCCAACGGAACGCGATCTCGGGGATCTTGCAGTCGGCGGTAATGTAGTTGAAGAATTTCGTCGGGTAGTAGTTGCGCGCACCGTAGCCACCCTTGCCCGTCGCATCCGCGAGCGGAGCAAGCGGCGAATAGACGAAGAATGCATCGTCGGTTGTGAAGCTGACGTCGCCGTGACCGGCAGAAATACCGACCGTGTAAACGCCGTCCACCGGGTTGAGCAGGGAGATCAAATCCGCGCTCTTCATCGTCCACGACAACGGAGACAGCAGACCTTCCTTCACGAGTTTGCGGATGAAAATCAAGCCCTGACGATATTCCTCGGTGTTGTACGGCGTCCAGACCTTGCCGTCCGTCACGTTGAAGTGAATGGTGGAGTTGGTGTAGACGAACGCATTGAGTATATAGTCCACGATACGCTGATAGTTGCCGTTGACCGGCGCGATCATCGGCAGTTCGTCCTTTTTGCCGTTGCCGTTCGGGTCTTGATCGCGGAATGCAACCAGCACGTCGTACAGCTCGTCAATCGTCTTCGGCGCTTCCAGCCCGAGTTTATCCAGCCATTGCTGGTTGATGACCGTGTGGCAGATGGGCGAATCAAACGGAACTTCTTCCATCGAAACGAACGGATAGAGGCAGCCGTCTTTGTTGTACGTACCGCGGCGGCAGTTCTCTTCGAACATCTTTGCGCCCTTTTCCTCGCCAAAAATTTCCTTATAGGCTTCACGCGTGAAGTGGGACATTTCCGGATCGGCAAAATAGGCGTTCAGGTCGATGAAATAGCCCTGATTGCCGTATTCACGGCCGGTGGTCTGCGAGATCGGGCTAAAGCCCCAGAACACGTCGGGCAGCTCCTCGCCGCCGGCGATCATCAACGCGACCTGCGTCGTGATATCGGAGCTGCTGCCGGAGAACTTCACGAATTCAACGTGAACACCGGTCTGCTCTTCGAGCCACGTCGTATAGACGTTGGTGTTATAGTCGATAACGCTTGCTTTCTGCTGAATGCCAACCTTCAGCGTTACGTTCTCTTCCGGATCGACAATCGGCAGATACTGTTTGTTGCCGGCCTCGTCATACGTCCAGCAATCGAGTTCGCCGTTGGTGCCGGTTTCGGTTGCGGGGCTTCCGCCGCAGGCAAACAGAGAAAGCATCATGCATGCCAGCAGAAGAAGCGCGGTTATCTTTTTCATAGCGATTCCCCTTTCATACTTACGCCGTAATAAGCGTGTATTTAATAGTACCAACTTTTCGCTCGGTTGTCAATCGTTTTCCGTCACTTTCCCTTTACGGCAAACCGTTGACGGCACAAAAAAACTGCGGTATGATAGACGCAAAAGGGGTGGGAATATGACCAAGCAAACGCCGAGCTGTCTTGTCGCCATGTCCGGCGGCATCGATTCCAGCGTCGCGGCGTATCTTTTGGCGCAATCCGGTGAGACGTGCGTCGGCGCGACGATGCGGCTGTATCAAAACGAGGATATCGGTCTGCGCGAAAAAACGTGCTGCTCGCTCGACGACGTGGAGGACGCGCGCGCCGTCGCGGCGCAGCTGCATATTCCTTATTACGTATTCGACTTTTCCGGCGCGTTCCGCGAAAACGTGATGGATCGCTTTGTTTCCGCCTATGAACAGGGCATTACGCCCAATCCGTGTATTGACTGCAATCGCCATCTGAAATTCGCGGCGCTGTTTGACCGCGCGATGCAGATGGGCTGTGAAAAAGTTGCCACGGGGCATTACGTCCGCATTGCGCAGGAGGGCGGCAGATTCGTTTTAAAAAAAGCGCTCGATCCCGATAAGGATCAGAGTTACGTTCTGTATTCGCTGACGCAGGAGCAGCTTGCGCACACGGTCTTTCCGCTCGGCGAACTGACCAAGCCGGAAGTGCGCCGCATCGCCGCCGAGCAGGGCTTTTTCAACGCCGAAAAAGCGGAAAGCCAGGACATCTGCTTCGTACCGGACGGCGACTATGCGCGGTTTATCGAAACCTACGCCGGAAAGCGCTTCCCGTCGGGCGATTTTCTCTCCGTGGACGGCAAAGTGCTGGGACGGCACAGGGGCATTATCCACTACACCGTCGGGCAGCGGCGCGGATTGGGCATTGCCGCCGAAACGCCGCTTTACGTCGTGCGGATCGATCCCAAAGCCAACACCGTGATTCTCGGCGAAAACAAGGATTTGTTTTCGCGCGCGCTGACGGCGCACGACGTGAACCTTGTCGCCGTGCCGGAGATCCGCGGCGAGCTGCGGTGCAAGGCGAAAATCCGCTACCGCCACCAAGAGCAGCCCTGCACCGTTACCATGCCGGACGCAGACACGCTGCGCGTCACGTTTGACGAGCCGCAGCGCGCCATCACCGCCGGGCAGTCGGTCGTACTCTACGACGGCGATACCGTGCTGGGCGGCGGCGTGATCGCAGCGGAATAAAAACTTGCATTTTTGACACAAGACGACTATACTATGTGGGTTGCAAACAGCAACCCACATTTTTTTGGGAGGCATCCCCATGGCAACCTT
>JAFSXE010000113.1 GCA_017444195.1 Oscillospiraceae bacterium | reverse complement strand
CGCGGACGATTCGTTCTTTCTCTGCAAAGAACTGATCGGCGGTTATTTGGACGGCGTTACCGGCGTCTATCAAACGCCGCAGGGCTACTACGTCAGCGACGAAGCCGTCGCCGCATTCGACCAAGCGTTTCCTCCCAAGGAAAAACTGAAACTCCCCGGTCAGCTTTTCGACTGACGCAAAACCGCCCGAAACCAATCGGTTTCAGGCGGTTTTCTGCCTTCCCCCTCTCAGGGGGAAGGTGGCAACGCGAAAAGCGTTGCCGGATGAGGGACGTGCCGCAAGGCACAACCCGTCGGGGCGACCATTGGTCGCCCGCGGGCGCATACTATGCGCCCCTACGAATGCGCTGGTGATTGACAACCGAATCTCGGTACGATACAATAAACGCATCCACGGAAAGGAGCGTTATTATGCCGCTTCATCTTGATGCAATTACAAAGGATAGCCAAAATCCGGCACTGGTTAAGCAATTGTTAGAAATCAGCAATTCAATAATGGACTCGTTTTTTATTACCGAGGATAAGAAATATCAGCATATGCAAAAGGTAATCATCGATACCTTAACGATGCAAGCCATCGGCAAAATCGTAATTACCACCAAGGAAACGGAAAACGTTTCTTCCTTGGAACTGATTGATGCGGATATCATGTTTGATGCCTGTATGCCAACTACGGTATGCTTTGTAGAAATGATAGACGGCTCCTCCGATGCAAATGAATATTATGAAATCGCAACCGAAAGCATGGATCAGCATCTTATCATTGAAACTGTAAACCGTCACACGATTCCGAACGATATACTGGGTGAAAGCCGAGACGTCTATGCCTCAATTTTCCCGTTTGAGTTGACCGTATATGAAAGCATCGATACATATAATCGGCAATTCACGCTGCCCGTAAATGGAATCAATGGTTTTTCCGATACTTTCACCATGTTCACCCCGGGCAGCGAAGGGCATCCGAGTTATACGCATCTTTTCGGCACCGTTAAGTCCTTCCGTGATGTGCAAATACAATTTGGCAGTATCCCCATTCGCTTTGTGCTTGCACAGGTGCATACTGCCTTGGGACTAACACCCGTCGCTATGAGTCGGGACGTTTTTGATCTCACGCAACTGCGCGTAGGTTGTCTTCTCACAATGAGTGCCGACGTAAAACTGGATCTTGCCGATCCAACCATATTTACCAATATTCATTCAGAAAAGGACTAAAGGGCAAACGTATGACCGAGCCAAACCAACAACCGAATATTGCGCGGTGGCGGCGGCGATGGGCTTCGGCGCGGTGCTGTTTGAGGGCAATATCGGCTTCTACGGCAAGTGCGGCTTTGACTACGCGAGAAACTTCGGCATCCGCTACCACGATCTGCCCGAGGACGCGGACGATTCGTTCTTTCTCTGCAAAGAACTGATCGGCGGTTATTTGGACGGCGTTACCGGCGTCTATCAAACGCCGCAGGGCTACTACGTCAGCGACGAAGCCGTCGCCGCGTTCGACCAAAGCTTTCCGCCCAAGAAAAAGCTGAAACTTCCCGGCCAGCTTTTCGACTGACGCAAGAAAAGCGCTTGACTTTTCGCCGCGGCATCGCTACAATATCTCACCGGCAAACGCCAAATGTCAAAAAGGAGATTGATTATGTCCGCTGCGGCTTCTCATATAGAATATCAAAAGGCGCTTCGGCTGGGACTTCGGGAGAAGAAGGACCGGTCGGACGCCGGTCGAAACCCCTACCCTGCCGTTCTCGACGAGCAGCTGCCGAATCTTTCGCTGCACACGGTGCAGGAACTTCCGCTGCAGGAGATCCCGATTGATCGGATCGTCGGCACAAAAAGCGCCGGTCGCGTCAACAGTTTTTCGGCAGGCTTTTATCCCCTGCTGGAAGAAACAAGCGAATTCGCCTCCAAATGGATCTCGCTCTGTGAAGCGCACCTTTCGGATACCGGCATCCGCGACCCGATCACCTGCTATGAATACCTCGGCAACTTCTACGTTGAGGAGGGCAACAAGCGCGTCAGCGTAATGAAATACTTCGGCGCCGTCCAAATACCGGCGCACGTGCGCCGTGTGCTGCCGAAGCCCTCGGACGATCCGCAAATCGTGGCTTACGACGAATTTCTCTCGTTTTATCGGCTGAGCGGACTGTATGACGTCCTCTATACCAAGCCCGGCGAATACGCCAAACTGCTTGCCTATTTGGGCAAGGACGCCGATACCGTCTGGACGGAGGACGAACGCCGCACCTTCACCGCACGCTATCACTATTTCCGCGCGGCGTTTGCCGCGCTGGACGGCATGCGGCAGGACCTTTCGTGCGAAGAAGCGCTGCTGGTCTGGCTGAACGTCCATTCCTACGAGCAGCTTTCGCGCTTCACCGCCAAGGAACTGAAAGACTCCCTCAGCGCACTTTGGGGCGAAGTTGTCGTCAAAGACGTAACGCTTTGCACCGAGCCGGAAAGCGGCAGCCCAAGCGTACTGGATAAAATCCTGTCCTACGCGTCGGGTCAACTGCAGATTGCCCTGTTGTATCAGCAGGACGAGGCGACAAGTCCGTGGACGCGCGCACACCGCCAGGGCGCGGCGGAAATGGAAGCGGCGCTTGCACCGCACGTGCGCGTCCGGCACTATTTCCACGCCGATACACCGGAAATGACCGAAAAATTGCTGGAAAAAGCCGTTTCCGACGGCGCTTCGTTCCTCTTCACCACCACGCCGCTGATGCTTCGGCCGACGCTGAAAGTCGCCGTCCGCTATCCGAAGGCGCACTTTCTGAACTGCTCGGTCGATACGTCTCTTTCCAGCGTGCGCAGTTATTACTGCAAGACCTACGAGGGTAAATTCATCACCGGACTGATCGCCGGCGCAATGGCGGAAAACGACCTCGTCGGCTATATCGGTTCCTACCCGATCCGCGGCGTACCGGCGTCGATCAACGCCTTTGCGCTCGGCGCACAGATGAGCAATCCGCGCGCCAAGATTTTGCTTGAATGGTCCTGTCTGCCGGGCGATCCCGTGCAGAAGCTGCGCGAAAAGGGCGCGTGCGTCATCTCCAACCGCGATATCCCCCTGCAAGACCCACAGTATCTGCAAAGCGGTCTGTACGGCACGTTCCGCATCGACGCGGACGGACAATTTACGCCGCTGGCGTCGCCGGTCTGGCGTTGGGGCAAACTGTATGAGCATATCATCCGTTCAGCGCTGGACGGCAGTTGGTCGCAGCACAAAGGCGCGACGGAAGCCGTCAATTTGTGGTGGGGCATCAGCAGCGACGTGATCGACGTGGAGATGAGCGCACAAATCCCGGAGGGCATCCGAACGCTCGCATCGCTGATCCGCAAAGAGATCCGCGACGGGCGCGCCGATCCGTTCCGCCGCAGGATCACCGCGCAAGACGGACGGTTGATCAACGACGGCACACGCGAACTTGCGCCGCTGGAACTTCTGCGGATGGATTGGCTCTGCGACAACGTGGAAGGCAGCTTCCCTGCGTTCGACGCGCTTTCGCCCATCTCGCAGCCGCTTGTTCGGGAATTGGGCATCTGCCGCGAGCAGATACCGCCCGAAAAGGAGGGACACGCATGAAGATTCTCGCCGTCTCCGATGAAGAATCGCCGGCGCTGTGGGACTATTTCGTTCCCGGCAGGCTGGACGGCTACGATCTGATCCTCGCCTGCGGCGACTTGAAAGCCGAATACTTGAGTTTTCTCGTCACCATGAGCCATGCGCGGCTTTTGTACGTCCGCGGCAATCATGACGGCGCATACCTGCAAAATCCGCCCGATGGCTGCGAGTGCATCGACGATCAATTCGTCGTCTATAACGGCGTTCGGATCTTGGGACTCGGCGGCTGCCGAAAGTACCGCAAAGGTCCGTTTCAGTATACCGAACGGCAGATGAGATGGCGCATCGCCAAACTCTGGCCTGCGCTGATACGCTGCGGCGGCGTGGATATCGTGATCGCGCACGCCGCGCCGCAGGGGCTGGGCGATCGGGACGATCCCGCCCACCTCGGCTTTGCGGCATTTCGCAAACTGATTGAAAAATGGCGCCCTGCGCTCTTTCTGCACGGGCACGTACATCGCCGTTACGACCATACGATGCCGCGTGAACACATCTATGAAAGCACACGCATCATTAACGTGTCCGACCGCTGCACGCTTGATTTCCCGGAACCGTCCGACGCTAACCCGAAGGATCATAACCGACTGATCTGGAAGACGCACCACCGCGAAAAAAGCGTCGGTTGGGACTTGGAACTGACGCCGCAGGACTTCTTCTATCAGGAATAAAACGCTCAAAGGACGCGAACGTATGCCCGAATCGAAACAACAACCGAATATTGCGCGGTGGCGGTGGCTGATCGTCGCTGCGGTGATCCTCTTTGCCACGGCGCTGGCGTGGTTTGTCGGCAGACCGCTTTTGCGCTTCGCCGCCGAGCCGGAGAAGTTCCGAGCGTGGGTATCGTCCCACGGCGCAGGCGGCGCGCTGGCATACGTGGCGATGGTCGCCTTTCAGATCGTCGTTGCCATCATCCCCGGCGAGCCGTTCGAGCTTGCCGCCGGCTACGCCTTCGGCGCGGTGCGCGGCACGGCGCTTTCGCTCGTCGCCGCCACGATCGGCAGCCTGATCGTCTTTGCGATCACGCGCCGCTGGGGTATGCGCGTGGCGGAACTGTTTTTCGATAAGGAAAAACTCCGCTCGCTGCGTTTTCTCAAAACCACGCCGCAGCGGACGCTGCTCTTTCTCATCATCTTCATGCTGCCCGGCACGCCGAAAGATCTGCTCTGTTACTACGCCGGACTGACCGACATCGAGCTTCTGCCGTGGCTGCTGATCTGTTCGCTCGGACGGCTGCCCTCGATCCTCACCTCCACCGTCGGCGGCGACGCGCTCGGCGATCAGAACTATGCGCAGGCGGCAATCGTCTTTGCCGTCACGCTGGCGATCAGCGCCGGCGGATTGCTGCTCTATAATTGGATTTGCAAGAAAAAAGCGAGTGATTGATCACTCGCTTTTTTACTTTTTCCCCACAAGCAGCGCCGAGCCGGAAAGCCCCATCCATACCGCTTCCCATTTCGTGATGACCCTGCCGCCCGTCGTGTCGATCAGTTCGACCGATTCATAGCCCATATCCCGCAATTTTCGGATAAACGAACGCATATCGCCGTATTTGGACTTTGAAAAAATATCGTGAATCGCAAACGTACCGCCTTTTTTCAGCACACGCAGCGTTTCCAGTAAAATCGCCTGCCGATCCTTCGACGGGATGTTATGGTAGACGTAGTTGCTGACCACCGCGTCAAACGTCTCATCCGGAAACGCCAGCGCCGTCGCATCGCCTTCGACGAAGGTCACGTTGGACGCGTTCTCCGCACGCGCGTTTTGTTCGCACAGCGACCGGCTGAACGTCGGATATTTATCGCCCCAAGGATCGACGCCGACAAACGTCGCGTTCGGATTGCGCTTGGCGCAGGCAATCGTCAACGCACCGCTGCCGCAGCCAACATCTAAACCCACGCCGCCGTCGGGCAGCGTCACGTGCGTCGCAACCGTTTCGATAATGTGTTTGGACAACTGCCGCTTGCCGTGATACGAAAACGTGCGGCGCATGCAGATCATCCAGCCGCCGGCGCAGACGGCAGCCGCCGCGCAAAAGAGCAGCACGCAGCCTGCCGCCGAGTTCCACGCGCCGAGCAGCGCCGACGCCGCAAGACAAACCGCCGCCGCGCCGCCTGCCAGACGCACCATCCACACCGGCATCCAGTTTTGATAATCAGGTTTCATCGTGTAGCCACCTTTCCCAACCGCGCCGAACGCGCGTGCTGCTCGGTATCGTCCGTTTCGTCGTAGCCGTCATAGGGCGCATCGGGATCGGTATACCGCTTTTTGAACGGCATACACAGCTCGTCACGGTGCCGAAACGCAAAATCCATATCATCCGTCCAGCCGGTATGACCCGTGATGATCGCCGGGGAAACGCCCTTTTTGCGAAGCCTTGCTTCCAGTTTTTGCAGCGACCGCACCGCAAGTTTGTTATCCTCCGCCAGCGTCGAAAGGAAACTGTATCCGCCGTCCGTGCCGAACCAAATCGTGTCGCCGGTGAAGAGATACGCATCGTCAACGAGATAGACCATATGCCCCCAGGTATGTCCCGGCACAAGCAGACATTCCACCTTGATATCCCCGATCCGCACGACCTCGCCGTCCCGAAGCAGGATTTTGGGATTATCCGTTCGGACAGGCGGCAGTTTGTACAGCCCGTGCATCACCCGTCTGCGCACCTCGCCGGTCAGATAGCGGTTTTCCTCCTCGCTCACGTAGATCGTTGCGCCGCGAAAAAGCTGCTCGCTGTCCGTTTCCAGCGCGCCGACGTGATCGGTGTCCTGATGCGTGAGAAAAATCTGCCGCACCGATGCCGGATCAAGATCGAGCCAGCCCATCTTCTCTTGAAGCCGCGCATAGTTGTAACCTGCGTCGATCATGATCGTCGTACCGTTTTTTGTGTAAAAGAAAATATTGGCGATCCATTCGCGCACACAGGCAACGTGTTCGTCGATCCACCCGGTATTCAGCGGCTTAAAAATGCTCCTGCCGCGAAACAGCAGACTCATGGATCTTTTTTGATGCTCCGAATCTTTCCTTGCCATCTTCCGTTCCCCTACTTCATCTTCACTTTGGCGTTCATCGCGTTTCCTTCTCCAATTTCACCGCGCAGACGAGATACATCGCCAGCCACCCGAGCGACTCAAAGCCGGAGTCCAACCCTTCCGCAATCACGTTCATCAGCTGCCCCAGCAGCGCGAAGAAAATCGGATTGCAGACCAGCGCGACCGTCGGAACGGGCATGCTGCGCTTCACGACCATCCCGATCCACGCAACCGTAACAAAGACGTCGCAGAGCACGAATCCCATCGCCAGCGGCACGGCAACGCTTCGGAACACGCGAAACATCATGTCGGCAGACGCGCGAAGATCACCCGTCGCCGCCATGCCTGCATTAAACACAACCGGCAGCATGCAGATGCCGATATGGATAAACGCAAAATAAAGAATACCGCTCCAATTCGCAATTTTGAAAAGCCGATACAGTTTCGAACTGCCGAGCCCATATCGCTGCTCCATCACGTCCATCAACTCCACGGCGGCAACGGCAAACAGCGCCGCGCTGACAAAGCCGAGAAGCGAAGAAACGGCATATCGCCAGTCGGGAACAACGCGGTAACTCATGCCCAAATACGCCTCCGGCGCAGATGACGTGCCGATCGTGCCGAAACCCAGCAGATAGTCGCCGATGATTGCAAGCAGCATCGCCGCACACCCAAGCAGGATCTTCTGTCTTGACGAAAGGTTTTTCATAAACGACCCCTCCGTTATCACATTTAGTTAAAGCGCCTTAACTCGCGCTCACATTATACGCCCTTCTTCCAAAAAATTCAAGACAGAATTGTGTAAAAGAAACTTGACATTTCGTTTTTGCCGTGTTAGAATGACAATGTAAAGCAAACTTTACACAAGGAGGCGCCATGAAAAACTGCATTGAAGCGCTGCGGAAGGCGGAAAGCCTGACGCAGCAGGCGCTTGCCGCCGAACTCGGCGTTTCGCGCCAAACGGTCATCTCGCTGGAAAGCGGAAGGTACAGCCCCTCGCTGGGACTGGCGCACGCCATCGCCAAGCTGTTCGGCAAGCGCATCGAAGAAATCTTTTTGTTTGAGGAGGAAGAATCATGAGTATGAACAAACGGCTGGCACTGAGCATTTTTTGGGTGGTCTGCGGCGTTAGCTTGATCGTCCTAAGCAGTCTTGCGATCATCGACGGCACGCTGTGGAGCGGCACGGGCGGCGCACTCTGCGCGGTCGGCATCTCGCAGATCGTGCGGCAGGTAAAGTTCCGCACCGACCCGGAATACCGCGAAAAAATGCGCATCGTCGAAACCGACGAGCGCAACCGCTATATCCGGCTCAAAGCGTGGGCATGGGCAGGCTACTGCACCGTGATCCTCGGCGGACTTACGGTGATTGGACTTTTGATCGCCAACCTGCGCTACGAAGCCACGCTTCTTTCCTCGTGCGTGTGCTTCCTGCTGTGCGCCTATTGGATCAGCTATTTTGTGATTCAAGGAAAAGAATAAGGTAAGGGAAGCCGAACACCTGCCGCCTGAGAGCGAGGAGGTTTCGCGTGACGAAAATCACTCGAAAACTCCTCGCTCTCAGGTGCAAGGCAGTTTTCAGCGAGCGGATTTTCGTTGAGACAAGAAAAAGCCCGCAGGGAATACTTTGTGTATTGCCAAGGGCTTTGACGCAGTATCGGCGACTACATTTTGCTCAACCTCTGCTTTTTTGTCTGCTGCATTCCCGTCGTGACAATCGGGGCGGCAAAAACGGCGCTGTATCGCGCATCGTTTGATATGTTGGACAACCGCGGCAACCTCT
>JAFSXE010000112.1 GCA_017444195.1 Oscillospiraceae bacterium | reverse complement strand
GGGCTTTGCCATCGGCTCGGCGGCGCTGACGGCGCTTGCGCTGTTCGTTTCCTATGCGCAGGCGGTCGGACTGTTTGAAAAAGGCATCAACCTGCTGGATTATAAGGTCATCGTCGGACTGTTCCTCGGCGGTATGCTGCCGTTTTTGTTCTCCGCGCTGACGATGGATTCCGTTTCCAAGGCGGCGTATAAGATGATCGAAGAGGTGCGCCGTCAGTTCCGCACGATTGATGGTATTCTGGAAGGCACGGGCAAGCCGGACTACACACGCTGCGTCGCGATCTCGACGAAGGCGGCGCTGGGAGAAATGCTCATTCCCGGCGTGATGGCGGTTCTTGCGCCGCTCGCAGTCGGCATCGTACTTGGTCCGACGGCGCTCGGCGGACTGCTTGCCGGTTCGCTCGTCACCGGCGTCATGTTGGCAATTTTCATGTCCAACGCCGGCGGCGCGTGGGATAATGCAAAAAAATACGTGGAAGACGGCAACCACGGCGGTAAGGGCTCCGAAGCGCATCATGCCGCCGTTGTCGGCGACACGGTGGGTGATCCGTTCAAGGATACGTCCGGTCCTTCGATCAACATTCTCATTAAATTGATGACGGTTGTTTCGCTCGTATTTGCGCCGCTGTTCCTTGCGGTCGGCGGTCTGTTCTGATGGGAGGGAATGATATGGATTTTCAGATTCCGCAAGAGTTTCAGCAATTAGTCAGCCGTGCCAAATCGCTCGGTCGGCCCATGCGCGTTGTGCTTGCCGGCGCTAACGCAGAAAACGCCTTGCAGGGCTTGTTTGCCGCGCAGGAGGCAGGCTTTGTCGAGCCGATCCTCGTCGGCAAATACCGCAAAACGCATGAGATGCTGGAAAAACTGGGATTGCAGGATCGTTTGTTTGATTTTCAGCCGGTTGGCACGGATACGAACCCCGTGCAATTCGCAATCGAAATGATCAACAGCGGCGCGGCGGACGCGCTGCAGCGCGGCAATACGCAGACGCGCGATTTCCTGATGCCCATTCTCAACAAGGCGAACCACCTGATCCAAGAGAATCGGTTGGTGACGGACATCAACTTTATGAAGTTCAACGGCTATGACCGCATCCTTGCCGTTTCGGACTGTACGCTGCTGGTCGAGCCGTCGATCGAGCAGCGCGAGGAAGCCGTGCGCAATATGGTCGAGGCGCAGAAAAAAATCTTCGGCATCGAGCATCCGAACATTGCACTGCTCGCACTTGTGGAAAAACCGAGTTTTCATATGCGCGACACCGTGGAGGCGCAGACGATCGTGCTGCATCATCAGGAAGAGCCGATTGCCGATTGCAACCTCGTCGGACCGATCGCCTATGATCTCGTCGTCAGCAAAGAGGCGGCGCGGCTGAAAAATTACGATTGCCCTTACTGCGGCGAGTTTGACGGTATCATCGTGCCGTCGCTGGCGATGGGCAATCTGATCTGCAAGGTCGTTGACACGCACCTGCACGCCACCGGACTTTGTGTGTTGATGGGTACCACCGTTCCAATTGCCGCAACGGGGCGTTCCGAATCGCCGCTGCAGGCGTTCTTGTCACTCGCCGGCAGCGCGGTAATGTTCGAAGAACGGTTCAAGTAAACATAAAAAAACACCGCCAAAGGCGGTGTTTTTTTATGCTTACTGATCGAGTGCAATCAGATCGTCCGGCGTTTCGCGGCGGACGGCGATCTCGCTTGTGCCGCCGTGCAGCATTACGATCGGCGGACGCGGCACACGGTTGTAGTTCGAAGCCATCGAATAGTTATACGCGCCCGTCGTGCAGACGGCGATCACGTCGCCGCGCTGCGGCTTGGGCAGCAGGATGTCCGGCTGGATCACATCGCCGCTTTCGCAGCAGCGCCCGACAAGGTCGCAGCGGAAATCAGCGTCCGTCCGCGCCGCGTGCAGCACGGTATACTTTGCGCCGTAAAGCGCGTAGCGCGGATTGTCGGTCATGCCGCCGTCGATGGAAACGTAGTTTTTGTAGCCGGTGATCTGCTTGACCGTACCCACGCGGTAGAGCGTCATGCCGGCGTCGGCAACGATGCTTCTGCCGGGTTCCAGCCGCACCTGCGGCATCGGGAAGTCGAGCGATTGACAAACGGCGCGGATATGCGATGCGAGTTTGCGCAGGTTTGCCGCAATATCCACGGGGGGATCGCTTCCCACGTAGCGCACGCCGTAGCCGCCGCCCAAATTGAGCACGCTCGCGGTGAAGCCGAGTTCGCGCTGTACGTCCTTGGCAAAGCGCAGCATAATATCCGCCGCGTCGTGATAAACCGTGCCGTCCTCGTCGAAGACCTGCGAGCCGACGTGGCAATGGTAGCCGAGCAGCCGCACGTGTTTTCTGCCGAGCGCCGCCTGCACCAGCGGCATTGCCTGCCCGGTTTCAATCGCCGTGCCGAACTTGGAATCGACCTTGCCCGTGGCAATTGCTTCATAGGTGTGCGGATCGATACCCGGCGTCAGCCGAAGCAGAATATCCTGCACAGCGCCGCGCTTCTCTGCGGCTTTTTCCACTGCGTCCAGTTCCCACGCGCTGTCCACGATGAAGCAGCCCACGCCGTGATCCATCGCATAGGCGATTTCCTCATCGGTCTTGTTGTTGCCGTGAAAGCACGTTTTTTCCATCGGAAAGCCGGCGGCAACCGCCGTGTGGATCTCACCGAGCGAAACGAAGTCCGCCGCCATGCCCTCCTCGCGCAGTACGGTGTAGATACGCTTAAAGCACGCCGCCTTGCTTGCGTAGAGGGGATAGCTTCCCTCGCCGAATGCCTCGCGCATCACGGAGAGATACAGGCGGCAGTTTTCGCGGATGCGATCTTCGTCCATCAAATACAGCGGTGTGCCGTACTGTTCGGCGAGCGCGGCGACAGACTGACCGGCAAAGGTCAGATTGCCCTGCGTGTCACGTCCGATATTTTTACAAAGCATGGCGGTTTCTCCTTTTTTGGGTAGCGCTCGATCTTACAGCATGTGCGCGATCAGTTCCTCACGCGGAAGAAGCGCGAGATCCTTCGGTGCAACGTCAAAGACGGTCTTGCAGCCGTGCTCTCCGCGCTGCGCCATACGGTAAACTGCACGGGCAAAGCTCGCAAGTACGCTGCCGGTAAATTCGGGGTTGGAGTCCAGCTTCAGCGCGTATTCGATCACGTGCTGATGCGTGCCGGCGTCTGTCGTGCCGGTGCGGATCACGCTGCCGCCGTGCGGCAGTTCACTGTGATTGCGCTTCATTTCGTCCATCGTGATGAATTCTACCGTGGTATCGTAGTCGGCAAAATATGCCGGCATTTCCACGATTTGTTTGCGGATCGCCTCACGATCCGCGCCATCTGCCGCCACAACGTAGCATTCGCGGCGGTGTTTTTCTCTCGTTGTCAGCACGGGCTTTTCACCGCTGCGGACGCGCGCCATCGCTTCCTCGGACGGAACGGTATACTGCCGTGCGTCCAGAACGCCTTCAATGCGGCGGATCGCGTCGGAGTGTCCCTGCGACACACCGCGTCCCCAGAAGGTATAGTCGCTGCCGTCGGGCAGAATGCAGTTGGCATAGAGCCGCGCCAGCGAGAACATACCCGGATCCCAGCCGCAGGAGATCAGCGCCGTCGTTCCGGCTTTCTTTGCCGCCGCGTCCACGTTGGCAAAGTGCGTCGGAATATTGGAATGGTTATCGTAGGAATCCACAACGTTGAACGCTTTGGCGAGCATCGGCGTCATTTCGGGCAGATCGGTCGCGCTGCCGCCGCAGATGACGAGCACGTCGAGTTTTTCCTGCCAGTCCCATACGTCCGCCGCGCGAACGACGGGCACGCCTGCCGTTGCGATTTTGACCGACTGCGGATCACGGCGCGAAAAGACTGCATTGAGCGTCAGATCGCTGTTTTTGGCAATCGCGGCTTCCACACCGCGCGCCAGATTGCCGTAGCCGTAAAGACCGATTTTCATAGGGATGCCTCCTTTGTGAGCATATCGCGCATATCGTAAAGTCCGGCTTTCTGTTTCACAATAAATCGTGCCGCCGCGAGCGCGCCTTCGGCAAACAGCCTGCGATCCTCGGCATCGTGGCGGAGGGTCAGCGTTTCCGCGCCGGTGGCAATGATGATTTCGTGCGAGCCGACTTCGCTGCCGAGCCGCAGCGAATGGATGCCGATCTCCTGCGGCTTGCGCTTGCCGTTTTCGTGGCGGCCGATCACGTATTCGGCATCGCTGCGCGCCTCGGAAATGCGGTCGGCAAGCAGCAGCGCCGTGCCGCTCGGCACGTCTAATTTTTGATTGTGGTGCTTTTCAATAATCTCGATATCGGCGTTCGGAAAGAGCGCTGCTGCGCGCTTGCCGATCTCGGCGAGAAACGCCACGCCGATGGACATATTGGCGGAACGGAAGACCGGAACGGTTTTTGCCGCATCTTTGATTGCGGCAAGTTCCGCTTCGGTGTGCGCCGTCGTGCCGACAACAAGCGGCAGTTTATGCTCCGCGCAGTAGGCGGCAAGATTCGGTGCCGCCGTGTGATGCGAAAAGTCGATCACGCAGTCTGCCAGCACCGTATTCTGCTCCAAAGAAGCGAAGATACCTTTCTCGGCGTTTTCGGCAAGATCGGGGCTGACCTGCGCCGCCAAGACCATATCCGGCGTTTCGTTTTGCAGGATGCGGCAGACCATCTGCCCCATTCTGCCGCTAGCGCCGTGGACAAGAATATTCAGCATTTCGGTTTCCTCCGTCAGACGTTCAGACCCTGCTCGCGCATCCGCATAAGCAGCGTCTCGCGGTGCGCGTCTTCCATGACGGTCAGCGGCAGCCGAACGTAGTTTTCGCAGAAGCCCATCGCGCTCATTGCCGCTTTGACGGGGATCGGATTGACTTCGGAGAACAGCGCGTTTGCCAGCGGCAGATAGCGGCATTGCAGTTTTGCCGCGCCGGCAACGTCGCCGTCGAAGAACTTTTGGCAGATTTCGTGCGTCTGTTTCGGCAGGACGTTCGACAGTACGGAAATGACGCCTGCGCCGCCCATCGAGAGGATCGGCACGATCTGATCGTCGTTGCCGGAGAAGATATCGAGTTTACCTTCCACAAGCGCGGCGGTTTCCACGATCTTGGAAATATTGCCGTTTGCTTCCTTGATGCCGCCGATCATCGGGTGATCTGCCAGCGCGGCATAGGTGGACGGTTCGATATTCACGCCCGTGCGCGAAGGCACGTTGTAGAGGATCAGCGGCTTCGTCGCGGCGTCGGCAATCGCAGTAAACGAGGCGACCAGACCCTTCTGCGTCGCTTTGTTGTAGTACGGCGTGACGACGAGCATCGCATCATACCCGACCGAGCAGGCGTATTTCGTCAGTTCGATGGCGTAGGCGGTATCGTTCGAGCCGGTGCCGGCAATGGCAGGCACGCGGCCGCCGATTCGTTCGGCGGCAAAGCGCAGTACCTCGCGGTGTTCCGCATCGGAAAGCGTCGCGCCCTCGCCGGTTGTGCCGGCAATCACGAGCGCGTCGATACCCTCGCCGATTTGCCAGTCGATCAGTTTTCCGAACGCGTCATAATCCACGCCGTCTTTGGTGAGCGGCGTGATGAGCGCGGACGCTGCGCCGCGGAAAATCGGATTTTTTGTCATGATGAAAACTCCTTTCGTAATCGGCAATTTATGAAAAAACACGACAAACCTGCGGTCCGCCGTGCTTGCGTGCGCCATCGGTAACGATACCGCAACGGCGGTCCGTTTTCCGAAAAGCAACATAAAATAGCGCTCCGCTTGCGCGACAGTCAAACGGATCTTCTCCGTTTGCCCAGAAAACCGTCTGCTTGGCTTTCTTCGGCAGCGACCCCTTTCGCGCACGCAACGGTTTGCGAGACCTGTTCCGCGTGCGGTACTCTTGGCAACTGCACCTCTATTTCAGTTTCTATTTGATTGAAAATAGTATAAAGCAGGACGCGGGAAAAATCACTTGCTGAATTGACCAAAAAGCAAAACTGTTTTTTTCCATTCTGTGTCATTCGTCACAAGCGGCTTTTTCTGTCAGCACCGGAACAAACCACGTCTTTTCGTGCCGCAGGGCAAACATGCCGATCACGGCGGCAATCAGCGCACCGACGGCATCCATCATCAGGTCCTTCATCGTGTCGGTCAGCGCGTCGTGTCCGAGAAGCACCGTGCCGTCTTGCGCCGCGTATTTCTGCATATTGAAACCCAGAAGTCCGTCCAGGGAGAATTCATAAATCTCCCAAATCGTGCCGATCATCACGGAAAATGCAAAGGCGAACAGCACGACGAAAAACGGAGAAAGGCGAAGTGAAACGTGCTCGTCGCGGTTGAGAATGCCGACGACCATAACGCCGAAAAAGCCGGTCATCATGCTGCTGAACGCGTGAAGCCACGTGTCCCAATGCGGAATGGTGTAGTAAAAACTCCGCACCTCGCCGAGAAAGATCGCACAGTAGAGAAAAATCAAATACAGAACGGAAAGCACCGTCGGCACTTCAAAACGCAGCCGCCGCGCAAGGATCGTCGGCAGATTGATGACCAAAAGACCGAGCAGACACTCCACCAGCATCAGCGCGTAGTCGGCATCGCTGTGATACGCCTGATCGGAAATATCCGGCGCACCGAGGCCGAAAAGCCGAAGCGTCAGAAAGACGATCGGCACAAGAAAACTTGCCGTGGTAAACCAATAGAGCAAACGGTGCAGCCGCTGCGACCTGCTATGCGTTTTCTGAATCAAGATGGGCTCCTTTCCGCTTTTTCTGTACGATTGCGAACCAAACGAGCGAAACGACGGCGGCGCCTGCCGCAACAAAAACGGAGGCGAGAAATGCCGGCGAGGTCACGTCGTCCGCGCTGTTGCCCATAACGGTAAACGCGCCGATCACCGGGATCATGCCAAGCAGCGTCGCCGCCAAATACCGTTTGTAATTCGCGCCGACCGCGCCGAAATACAAACTGACGGGGTCGCTTGGCAGAACGCCGATGATGCGGACGAAGAACATAAAGAAAAAGTCATTTTCCATGCAGAACTCATGGATCTTTGCCAGCCGCGGATACTTTTCCGTCAGTTTCTTTGCGCCGTTTGCGCCCAACCGCCGCCCCAGAAAGAACGGGATTGTGACCATGACGACCGTGCCGACGGCGCTGACTGCAAGCGCAAGCGGCAGCGGAAAGAGCCTGCCGCAGATGGCATAGATGATACCGCAGTGAATAACGACCGTCAGACTTTTGAGCGCAAAGAGCGCAAGCATCAAAACGACGGCGATCGGCGTTGTGCGTCCGGAAAGATCGCCGAGCGCGGCTTCGCTGATCTTGTCGCGGTTGAGAAAAAATACTGCCGCAATCGCAATCCAAAGCAGGAAAATCAGACTTCTTCGCACGACTGCGGCAAAGCGATGACCGAACGATGTTTCTTGCAAGGGGTACCCTCCAATCAGGGAAGCGTTAGTTCTGCTTCATCCGCGCTTTTGCATGCTCACAGATGGCGCTGTATGTTTTTTGGCTGAGATCGTGCTCCAATTTGCAGGCGTCCGCCTCCGCCGTTTGCGCATCTACGCCGAGCGCGATCAAAAAACCGGTCAGCGTCTGATGTCGGTCCAGCGTCTGCGTGGCGATCGCCATACCGCTGTCCGTAAGCGTAATCAGTCCGTCACGGTCCATCGTGATATAGCCGTTTTCGCGCAGACGCTTCGTTGCGTAGGTCACGCTGGGCTTTGTCACACCAAGCTTTTCCGCGACGTCGATGGAGCGGATATAGCCATGCTTGTTCTGCATCATCAGCATTGCTTCCAGATAATCTTCCGATGCGCGTAGAATTTGCATAGTGTTCCCTCCTTTATTATATCCAAAGTACCACAATGCTATGGAAAAAACAAGTAAAATTTCTGAACGGTACCGCTTGACAGACGGAGTTAGATGTGTTAAACTACAGGCGGTTAGAGCGATTTAACTATTTTTTCACTCATTTGGTTAAGGCACTTTAATCAAGACCACAGAGAAAGGGAGTCAAGACCGATGATGCCGCTTACACTTGCCGCGGCGGGCGAAGAAGCGTTGATCCGCAAAGTCGGCGGAACGGCGGAGGTGCGCCAGCATCTTGCGGATCTGGGGTTTGTTCCCGGAGAAACGGTCACAGTCGTTTCCGCGTTCGGCGGAAACGTGATCGTGCAGATCAAAGCGTCTCGTATCGCCATTGACAGCCAGATGGCGCAGAAGATCATGATTTGAAAAAGGAGAGAGGAACATGAAAACATTACGTGAAGCCAAGATCGGCGAGACCGTTACGGTTGCGAAGCTGCACGGCGAAGGACCGGTCAAACGGCGCATCATGGACATGGGCATTACGCGCGGCGTTACCGTTACGGTACGCAAGGTCGCGCCGCTGGGCGATCCGGTGGAAGTGACGGTGCGCGGCTATGAGCTTTCGCTCCGCAAAGCCGATGCGGAAATGATCGAAGTGCAATAGAGAGGAGAACAGTCATGGAAAAGCAAATTCGTATTGCGCTTGCCGGCAACCCCAACTGCGGCAAGACGACGCTGTTCAACGCCCTGACCGGCGCCAACCAGTTCGTTGGCAACTGGCCCGGCGTTACGGTGGAAAAGAAAGAGGGCAAACTGAAAAAGCATGACGACGTTACGGTGATGGACCTGCCCGGCATCTATTCGCTTTCGCCGTATACGCTGGAGGAAGTCGTTTCCCGTAACTATCTGATCGAGGATCGTCCCGACGTGATACTAAACCTCGTGGACGGCACGAACTTGGAACGCAACCTGTATCTGACCACGCAGCTCACGGAGCTGGGCATTCCCGTCGTCGTGGCGGTCAACATGATGGACGTCGTGCGCAAGCAGGGCGACAAAATCAATATTGCGGAACTGTCGCGCGAACTCGGCTGCAAGGTCGTGGAGATCTCCGCGCTGAAAGGCGACGGCGTGATGGAAGCGGCGGAGGCGGCGATTGAGGCGGCAAGCAGCGCCAAGACCGTGCCGATGCACACGTTCTCCGGCCCGGTTGAG
>JAFSXE010000111.1 GCA_017444195.1 Oscillospiraceae bacterium | reverse complement strand
GTTCAACCTGATGTTCAAAACCGCCATCGGCGTGACGGAAGATTCGTCCTCGACGTGCTATCTCCGTCCCGAAACGGCGCAGGGTATCTTCGTGAACTTCCAGAACATTCAGCGCACCACGCGCAAAAAGCTGCCGTTCGGCGTCTGCCAGGTCGGCAAGGCGTTCCGCAACGAGATCACGCCGGGCAACTTCACCTTCCGCACGCGCGAGTTCGAGCAGATGGAATGTGAATTCTTCTGCAAGCCGGGCACCGACCTTGAATGGTTTGCCTATTGGAAGGACTTCTGCGTGAACTGGCTCCTCTCGCTCGGCATTAAGCGCGAATCGCTGCGCCTGCGCGACCACAGCCCGGCGGAACTGGCGTTCTATTCCAAAGCCACGACCGATATTGAGTTTGCGTTCCCGTTCACCGATTGGGGCGAACTGTGGGGCATCGCCGACCGCACCGATTACGACCTCGGCCGTCATCAGGAGGCATCGGGCAAGGATCTGACCTACTTCGATCCCGAAACAAACGAGCATTATATCCCCTACGTCATCGAGCCGTCGCTCGGCTGTGACCGCGTTGCGCTGGCATTCCTCTGCGAGGCGTACGACGAAGAAGTCGTCGGTCAGGACAAGAACGGCAAGGACGATATCCGCACCGTGCTGCATCTGCATCCGGCGCTTGCGCCGTTCAAGGCGGCGGTGCTGCCCTTGAGCAAGAAGGAAGTGCTGACCGGCCCGGCGCTGGAACTCGTGGACGAACTGCGCAAGGACTTCATGATCGACTACGACGAAGCCGGCTCGATCGGCAAGCGCTATCGCCGCCAGGACGAGATCGGCACGCCGTACTGCATCACGTTCGACTTCCAGACCGTCGGCGACGCGGAGACGCCTGCCGACCATTGCGTCACCATCCGTGAGCGCGACTCGATGGAGCAGATCCGTCTGCCGATCAGCGAAGTCAAGGCATGGCTGGCGGAAAAGGTGAAATTCTAAAAGCATTCAAACGGGCAAGCGCGGCTTGCCCGTTTGCTTTGGAAAGGAGGCGTTTTCTGTGACGCTCACCCATATCGCCGAGCGCGACGGAAAACTGCTTTCGTTTCTGCGGCGCGAACTTCGGCTTTCGTCGGGACTCGTCGGACGGCTGAAATGGCAAAACTGCTTTTTCGTGGACGGTGCGCCGGCGCATACCGATCACCCCGTGAAGGTCGGGCAGACCATCGAGGTGCAGATCAAGGAAAAACCGGCGGGTTTTACCGCCGAGCATACGCCGATCACCGTGCTTTATGAGGACGATGCGCTTCTGGCGGTGGATAAGCCCGCCGGCGTGATCGCGCACCCCACGTTCAACCGCACGGAAGGCACGCTGCTGACGCAGGTACTCGGCTATTACGAGCGCACAGGGCAGGATTGCGCCGTGCATACGGTCAATCGGCTTGACCGCGACACCGTGGGCGTCGTGCTGTTCGCCAAAAACGCGCACGTCCACGGACTGTGCTACCGTTTGCAGCGCGCCGGCAGATTTGAAAAGACGTATCACGCCGTCTGCTTCGGCGCACCGCCGCAAAGCGAGGGCGTGTGCGAGCTGCCCATCGGGCGCGTGGACGGCGGCTCGCTCCTGCGGAAAATCGACGCCGACGGCGCACCGGCGCGGACGGAATACCGTGTGCTGGCGCAAAACGGCGGCTTTTCGCTTTTGGAACTGCACCCCGTCACCGGCAGGACGCACCAGCTCCGGCTGCATTGCCTTGCGCTCGGCTGTCCCATCCTCGGCGATCCGCAATATCAAACCGCCGAGTCTGCCGAGGCAAGCGCACGGCTGGGACTTTCCGCGCAGCAGCTCGCCGCCGTAACGCTCACGCTGCCGCACCCGATGACCGGCGAACGGCTGACCGTCGTTTCACATCAGGATGTTTTTCTTCCGTAATGGTTGAGAAGCGCGAAAAGATGATGTATAATAGAAAAAAATTACGGACGAACGCCCGTAGAGGAGGAAATACTATGTTTACCAAACTGCTGCAAGCATTGAAGGACAACCGCCGCACCATCGTCTTTACCGAGGGCACGGACGCGCGAATTCTCGAAGCCGCGTCGCGCCTGATCGCGGACGATCTGATGAACGTCATTCTCGTCGGCGAGCCGTCGGCGGTGAAAGCGGCTGCCAAAAAGGGCGACTTCGACGTCGCCAAGGCGGAAGTGCTCGATCCGGCAACCTACGCCGGCATGGACGAAATGGTTGCCACGATGGTTGAACTGCGCAAGGGCAAGATGACCGAGGAAGAGTGCCGCGCCGCGCTGGCGAAGGGCAACTACTTCGGCACGATGCTCGTCAAGATGGGCAAGGCGGACGCGCTGCTCGGCGGCGCGACGTACTCCACGGCGGATACCGTCCGTCCGGCGCTGCAGCTCGTCAAGACGAAGAAGGGCGCACATCTCGTCTCCTCGTCGTTCATTCTCTACCGCACCGATAAGGACGGCAACGACGAAAAGTACTGCATGGGCGACTGCGCCATCAATATCTCCTATGAAGACACGCTCGATAAAGAGGGCAACGTTGTCTTTACCGCAGCGGAAAAACTCGCGGAAGTCGCAGTCGAGTCCGCACGCACGGCGGCGTTCTTCGGCATCGATCCGAAGGTCGCCATGCTCTCGTTCAGCACGAAGGGCAGCGGCAAGGGCGGCACGGTCGCCTTGAGCCAGGCAGCGACGCAGAAGGCAAAGGAACTTGCGCCGGATCTCGCCATCGACGGCGAAATGCAGTTCGACGCGGCAGTCTCCCCCGTCGTCGGTCAGCTCAAATTCCCCGGCTCGAAGGTCGCCGGTTATGCCAACACGTTCATCTTCCCGTGCATCGAAGCCGGCAACATCGGCTATAAAATCGCGCAGCGTCTCGGCAGCTTTGAAGCGTACGGTCCGATCCTGCAGGGTCTGAACGCGCCGATCAACGACCTCTCCCGCGGCTGCAACGCCGAGGAAGTCTACAAGATGGCGATCATCACCGCCGGCATGGCGTAAGAAAATTCCAAATACAAGACCGCATCTGAAAAGATGCGG
>JAFSXE010000110.1 GCA_017444195.1 Oscillospiraceae bacterium | reverse complement strand
TCACAATCAAACTCACGCCGTCCGGGATGATCGTCACGCTCGCATCCGCACCCTTTAAGGCACGCGCACGCGACAGCGCCTCGTCCACCGTGGCGCAATATTCCATCTTCATATCCTTCACCGTCGTTTCCAACTCGCGCCGCGTCACGAAAAGCACCGTATGCCGCATCAAAATCCGCGCCAAGATCTGGCTTTCCCACTGATCGGGACCGGTGCGATCCTGCGGCGTATTCGCCGCCTGCTCGTAATGCGCACGCGCGCTTTCGCAGTCGCGCAGCGAACGGTAAAACCCGTCGCCGCCCGTGCCGTCGGCGCACTCGGCAACCATGATGATCACCGCGCCGTCCTTCGCCGCCGCCTCGGCGGCGGTCATGCCCTTGACCGACTGATACAGGTTCTGATCAAGCGGCGCGCCGCCGTTCGTGGAGATCACAATATCCGCCGGCTTCGCCTCGACCTCGCAGTAGCCGCGCAAAAACGCCACGCCTGCCGCGTGCGCTTCAAACGGATCGCCGGCAAACGCCGCCGCCGTCCGCTTGTCGCCGTCGATGACCACGTTGACGATATACTGTAGACGCGCCATCTTCGCGGCGGCAACCATGTCGCGGTGAATGGGATTGCCGTCGAGCACGCCCGTCCGAGCAAAGGGCGACGCGATAAATTCGCCGCAATGATTGCCCAGCACCGTCTGCCGCGACGCCACGCCGGGCAGCACGCTCTTTCTGCCGCCGGAGAAACCGGCGAAGAAATGCGGCTCGATAAACCCCTCGGAAATGAGCAAGTCCGTCTCCGCCGCCACGCGGTTTATTTTCAGCACCGCGCCGGACGGCAGTTTTCCCAATTCGACCATTTGGCTGTCGTCGGTCGAATCATGCACGACGATGCGCTCCGACCGCGCAATCTCCGCGCCGAGTTTTTTCTCCAGCTCCGCCTGCGTCGTCAGCCGATGAAAGCCGGTGGCGATCAGCAGCGTAACGGCAATGTCGGGATTGCCTTCGCGCAGTTCGCGCAGCAGATTCGGCACGATGTCGCGGCTCGGCACGGGGCGCGTGTGATCGGAAAGAATGACCGTGCAGGTGCGCTTGCCCCTCGCCAGTTCCGAAAGTTTCGCGCTGCCGATCGGGCTTTCCATCGCACGGCGCACCAAAGCCGCGCCGTCGCCGCTTGCGGAAATCTCATCCACACGCGAACGCAGCACCTGCGCACCAGTCTCGTCAATCGGCAGTTTCACGCCGCCATACGGCAAATCGATCATACGCTTCTCCTTTCGTCGCCTTCCCCCTCTCAGGGGGAAGGTGGTTCGGCAACGCCGAACCGGATGAGGGACATATCGTGCGGCGAAGCCGCACACAATAAGGTATAATGCCCCTCATCAGTCACCTTCGGTGACAGCTTCCCCCCGTAGGGGGAAGCCAATACTCTCACACAATCTTCCCCGGATTCAAAATGTTGTTCGGGTCGAACGCCGCCTTGATGCCGCGCATGACGCGCAGCTGCGTTTCGCCGTACGTCTCCTCCATGTACCGCTTCTTCGCGTAGCCGATGCCGTGCTCGCCGGACACCAGCCCATTCATCTCCCGTGCGCGGTCGTACAGCAGCCGGAACGCCTCCGCCAGCACCGATTCCCAC
This sequence comes from Oscillospiraceae bacterium, assembly GCA_017444195.1. GTDB lineage: Bacteria > Bacillota > Clostridia > Oscillospirales > Oscillospiraceae > RGIG3566. Next base: position 21,275 of record JAFSXE010000110.1, on the reverse strand, counting down.
TTGTGCTGCGGCAGATCGTCGCGGCAGATATACACGTGCAGGTTGCCGTCGCCGGCGTGACCGAACGACGGGATCCGCACGCCGAGCTGCGCCGCGACCTCGTGCGTATAGCGCACGAAATCCGCCACGCGGTTGCGCGGCACGACAACGTCGCACTCGTCCATCTCAGTCGTGGACGCCTTGATGCCCTCCAAAAACGCGCCGCGCGCCGACCAGACCGGCTGCTTTCGCTCGTCGGTATCGACGATCAGCGCGTCGATCGCGCCGCACTCGATGCACAGATCGGCGACCCTGCCCAACTCCGCGTCCACCACGGCGCGGTCATTGCCGTCCGCCGTGAGCAGCAAATACGCCGGCGCTTTGGAATCGGGGAACTTCTTGCCCAAAAACTCCTCGGCGAACAAAATCGTCTCGCGCTCCATAAACTCGATCGCCGTCAGCGCGGTCTTGCCGCGCACCAAAACGGGCACCGTCTCGATGGCGGCTTCCATCGACGGGAACGGCACGAGCAGCGACACGCTCACACGCGGCAGCGGCAGCACCTTGAGGATCGCCTCGGTAATCACGCCGAGCGTACCCTCCGAGCCGATCATCAGATCCTTCATCGCGTAGCCGGTGCTGTTCTTGACGACCTTGCCGCCGAACTGCACCACCTCGCCCGTGGGCAAAACCACGGTCAGCGCACGCACGAAATCGCGCGTCACGCCGTACTTCACCGCACGCATGCCGCCGGCGTTCGTGGAGATGTTGCCGCCGATGGACGCGCTCTTCTCGCCGGGATCGGGCGGATAGAAATAGCCCCGCTTCTCGACGAACGCGGAAAGTTCCATCAGCCGCACGCCCGGCTGCACCGTCACGGTCAGGTTATCCTCGTCCAGTTCCAAAATCTTGTTCATGCCGACCAGTTCCAGCATGATGCCGCCGTACAGCGCCACCGAGCCGCCAACCAGTCCCGTGCCTGCGCCGCGCACGACGACGGGGATCTTGTGTTCGTTGGCGTAGCGCATCACGAACGCCACCTCGGCGGTGGACATGGCGCGCACCAACACTTCCGGCATGTGCGTAATTGAGCCGAGTTCGTCGCGCGCGTAGTCCACGGAGAACTTGCCCGGCTCCAGCACGCGGTCGCTCGCAATCATCTCGCGAAGGATCTTCACGTCCTCCGCCGTAACCTTGTTATACATTTTCGCGTCCCTCCTTGATCTTCTCGATCAGTTTCGGTACGACTTCATACAGATCGCCGACCACGCCGACGTGCGCGACCTCGAAGATCGACGCGTCGGGATCGGCGTTGATCGCAACGATAAAATCGCTCGCCTTCATGCCGGCGGTAAACTGCACCGTGCCGGAAATGCCGAGCGTGATGATCAGTTTCGGCTTGACGGTACGACCCGAAAGTCCGATCTGATGCTTCGCGTCCATCCAGCCGCTTTCCGCCAGCGGACGCGAACAGGCAACCTGCGCGCCGATCAGATCCGCCAGCTCCTGCGCCAGCGCAAGATCTTCTTTTTTCTGAAAACCTCTGCCGCACGCCACGATCACGTCCGCATCGGAAATATCCACTTCCTTCGGCTTTTCCGCAACGGAAAGCACCTCGGTGCCGCTTTGGAGCATCGCGTCCGTCACCGTCACGTTCACGACCTCGCCGGTAAGTTCCTCGCTTCTCGGCAGAGCGTCAAACGTCTTGTAGCGCACCGTGCAGAACTGCGGACGCGCCTGCGGCGAAACGATCCGCGCCATGATATTGCCGCCGAACGCCGGACGGATCTGCACCAGGTCGGTGTTCTCCTTCATCTCCAGCATCGTGCAGTCCGCGGTCAGTCCCGCGCCGCACCGCGCCGCCACACGCGGCGCAAGGGAGCGTCCGAAATTCGTCGCGCCGAACAGCACGGAAGACGGCTTCACCGTGTCGATAAAATCCTTGATGCACGCCGTGAACGGCACGACCGTGCGGTACTTCAGCTGCTCGTGGTCGTAGCAGTACGCCTTGTCCGCGCCGTGGCGCAGCGCGTCCTCCGCGGCGCCCTTGAGGTTTTCGCCGATCAACACGGCGTAGACCGGATGGGCGATCTGATCCGCCAGTTCTCGCGCCTTGCCCAAAAGTTCCAGCGTCACGGGCAGGAGTTTGCCGTAGCGCACCTCGCCGAAGACGGCGACGCCCACGAACTTGCTCTTGTCCACCGCCGGCTTTTCCTCGTCCTCCCACGTGATCACGCCGTTCGACTTTTTCACGCACAGCTTGCAGTTTTTGCAGGCGGCGTTGATCGAAAGCTTCGCGCCGTCCGCCTCGATCGCCCCGAACGGGCAGATCGCGGCAATTTCCGCGGCAAGGGCAGGCGTCAGGTTCTTCGTCTCTATTTTCAGTCCCACGTCGCCGCCCCCTTACACCAATTTTCTGCCGCGCAAAAGCGCGTACAGTCGGCTCGCCGCGTCCTGCGGCGTGCCGGAAATGCGTTCGTTCAGTTCGTTCTTCTCCGGCGGGAAAATCTTTTCCACACGCGTCAGCGAGCCCTTCAAGCCGAGTTTCGACTCGTCCGCGTCGGGCAGATCGGCGCACGAAAGCACGCGGATCTGATCTTCGGTCATCGCCTTTTTGCGCTTGTACGACGGCAGCCGCGGCACGTTCGCGTCCTTCTCCACGGTCAGCAGGCACGGCGTCTTGATCCGCAGCGTCTGCTTCGCGTCGTCCAGATCGACCACCACGGTCAGCGCGCCGTCTTCCACCTTGACGATCTCCGCAACGTTCGCCGCGTGCTCGATGCCGAGCCGTTCGGCAAGTTCGGGACCGACCTGCGCGGTGTCGCCGTCGGTCGTCTGCTTGCCGCAGAAGATCACGTCAAAGGGCATCATCTGCCTTGCGCCCAACTCCAGCGCCGCCGCCGTCGCCACCACGTCCGCACCGCCGAACTTGCGGTCGGAGAGCAAAACGCCCTCGCTTGCGCCCATCCAGAGCGTTTCTTCCAGCGCGGCACGCGCCTGCGGCGGACCCATCGACAGCGTTTTCACCGCGCCGTCGGTCTCGGCGGCAAGCTGAAACGCCATCTCCAACGCAAAGAGATCGTAGGGATTGAGTTTGCTTTCCACGTTGTCACGCTTGAGCACGCCGGTTTCGGGATCGACTTCCACCTGATTGGTGCCCGGAACCTGTTTGACACAAACGAGAATATTCATCGCATTTTCGCTCCTTCGCCATCCTTCGTATTTTATGGTATTATCATAGCAAATCCACCCCGAAAAGGAAAGAACTCTTTTTTCGCTTTTCCGCGAAAAAAGAGATAAGATCTGCAATACAGCGATACGCCTCCCCTTACGAAGGGGAGGCTTTCCATCCACCGCCGCACCCGTAGGGGCGATTATCAATCGCCCGCCCGTCCACCGCCGCACCCGTAGGGGCGATTACCAATCGCCCGCCCGTCCACCGCCGCACCCTCGTACCGCACACGTAGGGAGCGCATTTATGCGCTCCGCATTTTATTCGTGCGCTCCGCGCACACCGCATCTATTCTCTATTCTCTTTTATCTTTTATCTATCTCCGTAGGGGCGGTTTTTTCAATCCCACGAAATCCAACAAAAAACGCAAAAATCAAAACGGCAAAATATGATTGATTGTATCACTGCCGCGTTCTTAATATTGCGTATATTATCGAAATAATCTATTTTGTGCAAAAATGCGAACATTCTCTACCTTCAACCTTGGTTATTCCGTGTATTGACGCGCCTTGCTCCATAAGATAAAAATAGAATAGATAAAACGATCAGAAGGGGGATTCTTATGGCAAGCAAGATCACCGTGATCGGCGCGGGCAACGTCGGCGCCGCGATCACCAACGACCTGATGGTGCAGGGACTCGCCGGCGAAATCGTTCTTATTGATACCAATGAGCAAAAGGCGTTCGGCGAAGCGCTGGACGTCTATCAGGGCGTGCCGTTCTGCGCGCCGTGCTCCGTTCGCTCCGGCTCGTATGCCGATGCGAAGGATTCCGATATCGTGATCATCACCTGCGGCGTGGGCAGAAAGCCGGGGCAGACGCGGCTGGAACTGGCGCAGACGAACGTGGAGATCCTCAAATCCGTCACGCCGCAGATCGTCGCCGCCGCGCCGAACGCCATCTATATCATCGTGTCCAACCCGGTAGACGTTCTGACCTATATTTTCTGCAAAATCTCCGGCGTGCCGGAAAGCCGCGTCATCGGTTCGGGTACGGTGCTGGATACCAACCGCCTGCAGGCGGAGCTGGCGCGCCGCTTCCGCATCAGCGCGAAGAACGTCCACGCCCACGTCTACGGCGAGCACGGCGATTCCTCGTTCGTGCCGTGGTCGCAGGCGCGCATCGCCAATAACCTCGTGGCGGATTACCGCGACCTGTCGCCGGATAAAGACCGCATCGACTGGGACGGCGACTGGGAAGGGCTGGAGCAGTTCGTCAAAAAATCGGGCGGCACGGTCATCGCTGCCAAGGGCTCGACGTTCTACGCCGTGTCCATCGCAACGTGCCATATCGTCAAGTGCATCCAAGTCGGCACCGGCACGGCGCTGACCGTCTCCACGATGATGCACGGCGAATACGGCATTTCGGACGTGTGCCTGTCGGTGCTGAATATCGTTGACCGGGACGGCGTGCGCGGCAAGATCCTCAACCGCCTGACCGAGGAAGAAATCGAAAAACTCCGCCGCAGCGCCGACGCGCTGAAGGCGGTCATAAACGGCGTAACGTTTTGATAGGAGAGAGAACAATGGACTATCGCATCGAACACGATTCCATGGGCGAAATGAAAGTGCCTGCGGATAAATACTGGGGCGCGCAGACCGAGCGCAGCCATGAAAACTTTCCGATCGGCGTGGGCATTGAAACGATGCCGCGCGAGATCATCCACGCTTTCGGCGTGCTGAAAGAAGCCGCCGCACGCGCCAACCATCTGCTCCGTCCCGAAAAAATGACCGATGCGAAACTTGCCGCGATCAGCAAGGCGGCGCAGGAAGTCGCGTCCGGCAAACTCGGCGAGCATTTTCCGCTTGTCGTCTGGCAGACGGGCAGCGGCACGCAGTCGAATATGAACGCGAACGAAGTCATCGCCAACCGCGGCAACGAACTGGCAGGGGAGAAACGCCTGCACCCGAACGACGACGTGAATATGTCGCAGTCGTCGAACGACACGTTCCCCACGGCGATGCACATCGCCGCCGTACTGATTTTGGAGCAAAAACTTCTGCCGTCCGTCCGCGCCATGATCGCCACGCTCCGGCGGCTGGAAAGCGAAAACGAGGACGTGCTCAAATGCGGCAGAACGCACCTGCAGGACGCCGTGCCCATCCGCTTTTCGCAGGAGATCTCCGGCTGGCGTTCGAGTTTGGAGCGCGACGCGGAACTGATCGAACGCGCCCTTGAGCCGCTGCGCGAACTGGCGCTCGGCGGCACGGCAGTCGGCACGGGGCTCAACGCGCCCAAGGGCTTTGATGAAGCCGTGGCGCGTGAAGTCGCCGCCATCACCGGCACACCGTTCCGCACGGCGGCAAACAAGTTCCATGCGCTGACAAGCCGCGATGAAATGGTCTTTGCCCACGGCGCGGTCAAGGCGCTGGCGTGCGATATGATGAAGATCGCCAACGATATCCGCTGGCTTGCTTCCGGTCCGCGTCTGGGGCTGGGCGAAATCGCCATTCCGCAGAACGAGCCCGGCTCGTCGATCATGCCCGGCAAGGTCAACCCCACGCAATGCGAGCAGGTGACGATGGTCGCCGTGCAGGTCATGGGCAACGATACCGCCGTTTCGCTTGCCGCGTCGCAGGGCAACTTTGAACTCAACGTCTTTATGCCGGTCTTGGCGTATAACTTCCTGCAGTCGGCGCGTCTGCTTGCCGAGTCGATTGCCGCGTTTGACCGCAACTGCGTCTCCGGCATCCGCGCCAACCGCGAAAAGATGCAGGAAAACGTGGATCGTTCGCTGATGCTCGTCACCGCGCTTAATCCGTACATCGGCTATGAAACGCCGCCAAAACCGCCAAACTGGCGTTTGCGGAAAACATTTCGCTCAAAGAAGCGTGCGTCAAACTCGGCTTTTTGACCGCCGAAAAGTTTGACGAAGTTTTCCATCCCGAACAGATGGCTTGAAAGGAACGATCCGAATGACGTTTCGCTATTATCCCGGCTGCACGCTGAAAACCAAGGCGCGCAAGTTGGATGAGACGGCGCGCCGCTGCGCCGCCGCGCTCGGCGCGGAATTGGTCGAGCCGGCGGATTGGCAATGCTGCGGCGCGGTCTACCCGATGGCAAAAGACGAGATCGCGCCCAAACTCTCCGCCGTTCGCGCCCTTGCTGACGCCAAGGCGCAGGGGCAGGAGCTGGTCACGCTCTGCGCCGCGTGCCATAACGTCCTCAAACGCACCAACCTCGATATGGCAAACGACGAACATACACGCGACGCGGCAAACCGCTACTTACAACTGCCCGAAGCGTATTCGGGCGAAACGACCGTGCTGCACTACTTAGAACTCTTGCGCGACCGCATTGGCTGGGATGCGATCCGCGCAAAAGTCACGCATCCGCTGACCGGGCGCAAGATCGGCGCGTACTACGGCTGTCTGCTGCTTCGTCCGGCGCGTGAAATGCAGATGGACGACGCGGAAAACCCCACGATCATCGAGGATTTTCTCCGCGCCATCGGCGCCGAGCCGGTCGTCTATGCCATGCGCAACGAATGCTGCGGCGCGTACGTGACGATGGAAGACCGCGCCGCCGCGAAAGCGCGCGTGGAAGCGATTTTGCAAAACGCCCAAGCGTGCGGCTGCGAGGAACTCACCACCGCCTGTCCGCTTTGCCTGTATAACCTTCGGGAAAACGGCGGCGCGTTGAAGGTTACGTATTTCACCGAACTCTTGGCGCAGGCGCTGGGATTGGAGGCGGCGGAATGAACGATACGTATTTGGAGTACCAAGCGGAAATCCTCCGCATGACGGACCGCGACCCCAAGCGCTGCATGATCTGCGGCAAATGCACCGCCAGCTGTCCGGCGTTTTCCGAGATGGACTTCCATCCGCACCAGATCGTCGGCATGGTCGAACGGTGCGAGTTCGACGTGTTGGAGACCGTGGAGGGCTTGTGGCACTGCATGAGCTGTATGGCTTGCTCCGAGCGCTGTCCGCGTGACGTGCAGCCGGCGCGGTTTATGGACGCGGTGCGCCAGTGGCGCATCCGCAAACAGGGCGGCGAGCATCTGCATCCGCAGCAAGTACCCGAAAAGATCGACGAAGCCACGCCGCAGCAGGCGATTGCCGCGGCGTTCCGAAAATACAGAAAGTAAGGAGGGAGCAGGATGCAGCGAATCGGCGTATTCGTCTGCCATTGCGGCACGAACATCGCCGCCACGGTGGACGTGGCGCAGGTTGCCGAAACGCTTGGCAAAGAGCCGGGCGTCGTGCTTGCGACCGATTATCCCTATATGTGCTCCCAGTCCGGTCAGGACATGATCGAAAATGCGATCCGCGAGCAGAAACTCACGGGCGTGGTCATCTGCTCCTGTTCGCCCAGAATGCACGAAGCCACGTTCCGCAAGACCGTGGCGCGCGCAGGACTCAACCCATATCTCTTGGAAATTGCCAACGTCCGCGAGCAATGCTCGTGGGTACATAAAGACCGCGAAGAAGCCACGCAAAAGGCGATCATCCTCGGCAGAGCCGCCATTGCCAAAGTCACGCTCAACGCACCGCTTGTGGCAGGGGAGAGCCCCGTCGTGAAGCGTGCGCTCGTCATCGGCGGCGGCATCGCCGGCATCCAGACCGCGCTCGATATCGCCGACGCCGGCTTTGAAGTCGATATCGTGGAAAAGGAAGCCACGATCGGCGGCAAGATGGCGCAGCTCGATAAGACGTTCCCCACGCTCGACTGCGCGGCGTGTATCCTCACGCCGAAGATGGTCGATGCGGCGCAGCACGAGAAAATCAACATCCTGTCCTATTCCGAGGTCGAAGCCGTCGGCGGCTTCGTCGGCAGTTTCCGCGTGAAGATCCGCCGCAAGGCGCGCTATGTCGATGAGACGAAATGCACCGGCTGCGGACTGTGCACCGAAAAATGTCCGCAGAAAGCCGTGCCCAATCCGTTCAATCTCGGTCTGGACACGCGCCGTGCCATCGCCATTCCGTTCGCGCAGGCGGTGCCGAAGGTCGCCTACATCGATCCGAATTACTGCACCATGCTCAAAACCGGCAAGTGCGGCGTCTGCTCGAAGGTCTGCACCGTCGGCGCCATCGACTACAAGCAGCAGGATACGCTCGAGGAACGCGAATACGGCGCAATCGTCGCCGCCACCGGCTACCGCCCCATTTCGCTTGAAAAGTACGGCGAGTACGCCTACGGGCAGAGCCCCGACGTGGTCACGTCTCTGGAGCTGGAGCGCCTCATGAACGCCGCAGGACCCACGGGCGGCACGCTGCTTCGCCCGTCCGACCGCACGCACCCGAAGACGATCGTCTTCGTGCAATGCGTCGGCTCGCGCTGTGAGGAGGACGGACGCGGCAAGCCGTACTGCTCGAAGATCTGCTGTATGTATACCGCAAAACACGCAATGCTGATCCGCGAAAAATACCCCGATACCGAAGTCTACGTCTTCTATATCGACGTGCGCACGCCCGGCAAGAACTTTGACGAGTTCTACCGCCGTGCCGTCGAGGAATACGGCGTGCATTACATCACAGGTCAGGTCGGCAAGATCGTGCCGGAAAACGGCAAACTGCTCGTGCAGGGCAGCGACCTGCTCGCCGGCATGCAGCCGAAAATTGCGGCGGATCTCGTCGTGCTGGCGGCGGCGATCGAGCCCGATCCCTCGGCAAGATCGCTTGCCACGCTGCTCACCGCGTCGATGGACACGAACGACTTTTTCACCGAGGCGCACCCGAAACTGCGCCCCGTCGAAAGCCCCACCGCCGGCGTGTTTCTCTCCGGCGCGTGCCAGGGCCCGAAGGATATTCCCGAAACCGTGGCGCAGGCAGGCGCGGCGGCGGCAAAGGTCATCGGACTTTTGAGCCGCGACCACATCGTCTGCAATCCGTGCGTGGCAACGCCGAATGAACAGATGTGCAACGGCTGTTCGTCGTGCGAAAAGGTCTGTCCCTACGGCGCGATCACCTACGCGGATAAAGAATTCCGTATGCCCGACCGCACCACCGCCCTGCGGCGCGTGGCGCAGGTCAATCCGGCGGTCTGCCAGGGCTGCGGCGCGTGTACCGTCGCGTGCCCGTCCGGCGCAATGGACTTGCTCGGCTTCAGCAACAAACAGATCATGGCGGAGGTGGATGCGATATGCAGGTAAACGGCGCTTGGCAGCCCACCATCGTGGCGTTCTGCTGCAACTGGTGTTCCTATGCCGGCGCGGATCTGACCGGCACGAACCGTCTTGCCTATCCGGCAAACGTCAAGATCATCCGCATTCCGTGTTCCTGCCGCCTCAATCCGCTGTTCATCCTCCGCGCCTTTGGGCGCGGCGCGGACGGCGTGATCCTCTGCGGCTGCCACCCCGGCGACTGCCACTATACCACCGGCAACTACTATGCGCGCCGCCGTATGACGCTGCTTTTTTCCATGCTGGATTTCCTCGGCATCGAGCGCGAGCGCACGCGTGTGGAATGGGTCTCCGCCGCGGAGGGCGCAAAGTTCGCCGCCGTCATGAATGATTTTGTCCGGCAGATCACCGTCCTCGGCGAAAACAAGCGATTGGAGGACTTCCGATGCAAGTAAAAGAAAAAGCCATCGAACTGCTCTCCTCCGGCAAGGTTTCGCGCGTGCTCGGCTGGAAGCAGGGCGAGTTTTGCTACGACCTCACCCCCGCCGTGTTTGAATCGGCGGAGGAAGTCGAGCGCTCGTTCGTCTTTTCGCCGCTTGCCGGCGCAAACCTCGCAAAATACCTGATCGCCGAAAGCCGCAAAGAGGGCGTCGTCGCCGCGTTCTTGAAGCCGTGCGACAGTTACAGCGTCCTGCAGCTTTGCAAGGAGCATCGCATCCGCCGCGAAAACGTGTACCTCGTCGGCGTGCCGTGCGAAGGCACGGTCGATCCCGACCTGCTGCGCGAAAACGCGAAGGGACTGACCGCCGTCCGCGAAGCGGGCGGCACGCTCGTCTGCGATACGCTCTACGGCGAAAAGCGCGTGGATCTTTCCGCCGTCCTGCTCGAACGCTGCAAGGTCTGCAAGAGCAAAAAAATCGTCGTGTTCGACGAACTGCTCGGCGAAAACGGCGAGGAAAATCCGCAAAGCACGCGCTTTGCGGCGGTGGAGGAGATCGAAAATCTCACGCCCGAAGAACGCTATGCCTTCTGGCAGAAGGAACTGTCGCGCTGTATCCGCTGCAACGCGTGCCGCAACGTCTGTCCGGCTTGCTCGTGCGAAACGTGCGTGTTCGATAACGCCAAACTCGGCACGGACAACAAAGCGCCGGCGTCGAGGTTTGAGGAGCAGTATTTCCACATCATCCGCGCATTTCACGTTGCCGGACGGTGTACCGACTGCGGCGAATGCAGCCGCGTCTGTCCACAGAAGATTCCGCTGCACCTGCTCAACCGCAAGTTTATCCGCGATATGAACACGCTCTACGGGCAGTACCAAGCCGGCGCGGACGAGGAAAGCCTGCCGCCGATGCTGGATTTCCGCATGGACGACTGCGAGCCGAGCGCGGCACGGGGAGGGAAGCAGGCATGAAGAAAATCGAAAAAGCACGCCTTCCCGAACTCTTTGCGGCATTGAACGAAACCGCCGCGCTCTACCTGCCTGCCGACCGTGACGGCGTCGCCGCCTTCACGCGCTGGCAAGAGGGCGTCACGCTCACCGAAAAACTGAACACCGTCCGTTCGGCAAAGGACCTGTTCTTTCCGCAGGTGGAGACGCTTGCAAACTTCAAAACGCAGGGCGGCACGATCGAGATCGAAGACGCCGCGCGGCAGGACGAGGACTTCATCGTGTTCGGCGTCCGCGCCTGCGACCTGCGCAGTTTTGAGATCTTGGACCGCGTCTTTCTCGCCGAGCCGCAGGATACGTTTTATAAGGCGCGGCGTGAGCACGCCGCGATCATCACGCTTGCCTGCAACGCGCCGGAAGAAACGTGCTTCTGCACCGCGTTTTCCATTGACGCTGCCGATCCGCAGGGCGACGTGACCGCCTTTTTGACCGATACCGCGCTCTGTCTTCGCGCCAACACCGAAAAGGGCGAAAACCTGCTTGCCAAACTGCCGCTTTCCGACGGCGCGGAAAGCGAAATTGCCGCGTGGCAGAAGCAGGCGCGCGAAACGCTGGAGAAACTGCCGATCCAACTCGATCTTTCCGGCTTTACGGGCGAACGCATGATGGAATTGTTCAACCATCCGGCGTGGCAGCCGCTGTCCGAGGCGTGCCTCGGCTGCGGCACCTGCACGTTCGTCTGCCCGACCTGCCAGTGCTACGACGTCAAGGACTTCAAAACCAAAGACGGCGTGCAGCGTTTCCGCTGCTGGGACAGCTGTATGTATTCGGACTTCACCATGATGTCCGCCGGTCAGCCGCGTCCCACGCAGAAGGAGCGTTTCCGCCAGCGGTTTATGCATAAACTGGTCTATTATCCGATGAATAACGAAGGGATTTTCAGCTGCGTCGGCTGCGGTCGATGCCTGCAAAAATGCCCGATCCACATGAATATTGTCAAAGTGGCGAAAACGCTGGGAGGTGAGCGCGATGCGTGATCCGCTGATCCCCGTCGTCGGCGTGGTGACGAAGATTCAAACCGATACGCCCGACGTCAAGACCTTCTCCGTCGTGGGCACGGACGGCAAAAAGCCGTTTGCGCATATCCCCGGGCAATGCGCCATGCTCTCCATGCCCGGCGTGGGCGAGGCGCTCTTTTCGATCACCTCTTCACCGACGCAGGAAGACTGCCTGGAATTCTCCATCAAAAAATGCGGCTGCGTCACCGATTGGCTGCACTCGATCACCGAAGGCACGCAGCTGACCATCCGCGGACCGTACGGTAACGGCTTTCCCGTCGATACCGACTTTCGGGGCAAAGACCTCGTGTTCATCGCCGGCGGCATCGGACTTGCGCCGCTGCGCTCGGTCATCAACTACGTCCGCGCCAACCGCGCAAATTACGGCGCGGTGGACGTCGTCTACGGCGCAAGAAGCCGTGACGACCTTGTGGACTACGACGAGATCACGAACGACTGGGCAAAGGATGGGATCACCGTCCACTTAACAATTGACCGCGAGCAGGACGGCTGGGAAGGGCACGTCGGCTTCGTGCCGAACTTCGTCAAGGAGCTGGCGTTCGACACGTCGAAAACCGTCATCATGTGCGGACCGCCCATCATGATCAAGTTCACGCTTGCCGGACTTATGGAACTCGGCTTTGCAAAAACGAACATCTATACCACGCTGGAACTGCGAATGAAGTGCGCGCTGGGCAAGTGCGGCAGATGCAACATCGGCAGCAAGTACGTCTGCAAGGACGGACCGGTCTTCCGGCTCGATGCGCTGGACGAACTGCCCGACGAGTATTAAGAGGTGCAACATGGAAAACGTAACCGTCTATCTTTTCGGCAAACCCTATGAAGTGCCGTCCTCGCTCACCATCATGGAAGCGATGGAGTACGCCGGCTATCAGCTCGTGCGCGGCTGCGGCTGCCGCAACGGCTTCTGCGGCGCGTGCGCCACAATCTACCGCATCAAGGGCGACCGCGAACTGAAAGCGTGCCTTGCCTGCTCCACGCAGGTGCAAAACGATATGTACATCGCCACGCTGCCGTTTTTCCCACTCGTCAAAGCGGTCTACGACGTGGAAAAGGTCAAGCCGGAGCAGATGCTCATGATGCAGCTCTATCCGGAGATCTACGCCTGCGTCGGCTGCAACGCCTGCACCAAAACGTGTCCGCAGGAACTGAACGTCATGCAGTATATCGCCTACGCGCAGCGCGGCGACTTTGCAAAGTGCGCCGAACTGTCGTTCGACTGCGTGATGTGCGGCATCTGCTCGTCGCGCTGTCCGGCAGGCATCTCGCATCCGCAGGTCGCCATGCTGGCGCGGCGGCTCAACGGCAAGTACCTTGCGCCGCATTGCGAGCATCTCGATACGCGTGTGCAGGAGGTCAAAGACGGCAAGTTTAAGGAACTGCTCGAAAACCTCATGCAAAAACCGCTGGGCGAGATCCAAGAACTGTATAACCACCGCGAAATCGAAGCGTAAGGAGGCGGCACGATGTATATGGATCAAACGATGCAGGACTCGATTGCGCGCGTTGCCGCCAAGCGTGAGGCGAATTTGAAACTCGATCCGCGCCGCATGACGGCGGAGGAGAAGGACGCGCTGCTTGCCAAGTTCCACCCCGACTATAATCCCGACGCGTTTGCCGCGCTCGACGTGGGCGCGAATAAGGGCGACCGCGTGCCGAAGGAACTCAAAGCCATTTTGCAGGGCACGCCGCGCATCCTCGGCAAAACGGTCGATCTGTCCAAAGCGGACTACGAAGCCGACGTGCTGATCATCGGCGGCGGCGGCGCCGGCTGCGCCGCGGCAATCGAAGCATACCGCGGCGGCGCAAAGACGATGATCGCCACGAAACTGCGCCTCGGCGACGCGAATACCATGATGGCGGAGGGCGGCATCCAAGCCGCCGATAAGCCGAACGACTCGCCGGCGCAGCACTTCCTCGACGCCTACGGCGGCGGACACTTCGCCGCGCAGAAGGACCTGCTGTGCAAACTCGTTTGCGATGCGCCGGAAGCCATTGCGTGGCTGACGGAGCTGGGCGTGGAGTTCGATAAAGCGCCGGACGGCACGATGATCACAACTCACGGCGGCGGCACGTCGCGCAAGCGTATGCACGCGGCAAAGGACTATTCCGGCGCGGAGATCATGCGCACGCTGCGCGATGAAGTGCTGAGCCACCCCGAAATCGAGATCGCGGAGTTCACCGCGGCAGTCGAACTGCTCAAGGATGAAAAGGGGAACTGCGGCGGCGCCGTGCTGCAAAATATGGAAACGGGCAAACTGCTCGTCGCTCGCGCCAAAACCGTTATTTTGGCAACGGGCGGCGCAGGACGGCTGCACTATCAGGGTTTCCCCACGTCCAATCACTATGGCGCAACGGCGGACGGACTCGTGCTCGGCTACCGTGCCGGCGCGAAACTGCTCTATGCCGATACGCTCCAGTATCACCCCACGGGCGCGGCGTTTCCGGCGCAGATCTTCGGCGCGCTCGTCACGGAAAAGGTGCGCTCGGTCGGCGCGATGCTCGTCAACGCGGACGGCGAGGTGTTCATGCATCCGCTTGAAACGCGGGACGTTGCGGCGGCGTCGATCATCCGCGAATGCACCGAGCGCGGCAAGGGCGTGAAAACGCCGGAGGGCAGCGCGGTCTGGCTCGATACGCCGATGATCGAACTGCGCCACGGCGCAGGCACGATCGAAAAGCGCATTCCTGCCATGCTGCGGATGTTCAAAAAGTTCGGCATCGACATTCGCAACGAGCCGATCTTGGTCTATCCCACGCTGCACTATCAAAACGGCGGTCTGCATATCGCCGTGAACGGCGAGAGCGACCTTCCCAACCTGTTCGTCGCAGGCGAAGCCGTCGGCGGCATCCACGGCAGAAACCGCCTGATGGGCAACAGCCTGCTCGACGTGGTGGTGTTCGGCAGAAACGCGGGGCAAAACGCCGCCGCACGCGCCAAAACCGTCACCGTCGGCAAACTGAACTGCGACCACGCGGCAGCGTTCGCTGCCGAATGTCAGGCGGCAAACGCCGCCACGCAGGAGCGTTCGCCGCGCCTGCTGCCCGACTACGCAAGACATTAAAATGCCTTCCCCCATTTCTCTGCAGAGAAATGGGGGAAGGTTTTTTTTCGTCCACCACCGTAGGGAGCGCATTCATGCGCTCCGCCCGACCTTGTACCGTGTCGGACGGGCGAATGCTATTCGCCCCTACAAACGCACCTTCGACACCGCATCCGTAGGGGCGATTATCAATCGCCCGTAAAAAGGAGCGATTCTTCCGAATCGCTCCTTTTTCCATATCCTATGCGCTTTGCGTGTTGCTGCTCTGTTCGCCAAAGTTGCCCTTGCCGCCAAAGCCGCCCTTGCCGCCGAAACCGCCTTGTCCGCCGAAGCCGCCCTGCACGCTGCCGGCGCTTGCGTTCACGCTCTCCACCGAAACGGAAACCGTGCTCGAGCCTGCCGTAAGTGTGACCGTTTCGCCGACCTGCATTTCGGGCGTGGAAACGATCGCCGCGCTGTACGCGCAGGGAACGTCCCACGAAAGAAACTCGTTGCCGCTTGCGTCCTTGACCGAAAGCGTACCGCTTTCCGCCGTGCCGATCGACCACAGGATCGACGCCTGCGTGGAATTGCCGCTGATCGACTCCAGCATCGAACTGTCGCCGCAGGCAATCACCGTGCCGCCGGTAATGATACATTCACCGCCGGACTCGCTGCCGAAATCCAGCGCGCAGTTGCCGCTCGAACCGATCAAGCTGACGTAGACCGTGCCGCCCTCGATATAGATGCTGCCGTTCGAATCCAAGCCGTCCGCGTCGCGTCCGTTCGAATTAACGACCGTCAGCGTGCCGCCGGT
Organism: Oscillospiraceae bacterium; assembly: GCA_017444195.1. GTDB lineage: Bacteria > Bacillota > Clostridia > Oscillospirales > Oscillospiraceae > RGIG3566. The sequence goes on along the minus strand of JAFSXE010000110.1, from coordinate 5,695 downwards.
GATGCGGATATACGTTTCTTCTTCATCCGTCGTTTCCGCCGAAACCGTGCTTTCCGTCTGCGGCATTTCGCCGTCCGTCGGCATCTCGCCGCCTGTCGGCGGGGTGAACTCGCCATCCGTCGGCGGCGTAAACTCACCGTCCGTCGGCGGCGTAAACGTGCGTTCTTCGTCACTCTCGCCGTCGCTCTCGCGCTGCGTGCCGAAATCACCGCGACCGCCGAAGCCGCCGAATTCGCCCGTGCCGCCGTTCGCGTTCACGCCGTCGTCCGAGGCATAGATCGTTATCGTGCCGCCGTTTTGCGTCACCGTGATCGCTTCCATGCCCTCGTAGCATTCGGTGATCGTGATCTCGCCGCCGTTGACCGTGATATTCGTGTCCGAGTGGATGCCGTCGTCACCGGCGGCAATCGTGACCGTGCCGCCGTCAATCGTAATGTCGCCCGCTGCATGAATTGCGTCGCCGCCGCACGTCAGGTTGACCGCGCCGCTTTCCATGTAGAGATAGCCGCCTTCATTGTCCGCCACCAAGCCGTCGTCCGCGGCGTTCACGGTGATATCCGCCGCGCAGAGCCGCATCGAGTCGTTGGCGCGGATACCGTCCGCCGCCGCCGTGACCGTGATGCTTCCGCCGGTGATGACCAGATCGTCGTTCGCGGCAATGCCGTGCTTGTAGGCGGCGGAAACCGCAAGTTTGCCCGTGCCGTTTATTGTCAGATCGTCGTGCGCGAAAATCGCGCCGTCCGTGCCGTCGGCAAGCGCCGCCTCGGAATACGCCGCGCCGGAGTACAGCGCGTTTTCGCTGCCTTCCGCCAGCGTCACAAAGACCTTGTCCGCTTCATCCACGCGCAGACAGGCGTCGTCCGTGCAGGTGATCGAAACGCCGTCCAGCAGCAGCCACACCTTCGCGGACTCGTGCGTGTCCACCGTGACCGAGCCGTCCGTCAGCGTGCCGGAAAGCACGTATTTGCCTGCCGAGGCGATCACCACGCCGCCGTCTAAGACGTAAGCGCCGTCGCCTTGGATCGTCGCGCCGTCACCGGTGAGGGTGATCACCGTTGCGCCGTCGGTATCCCAGTCGCCCAAAAGGTCGTTTGCCGTGAAGAAACTGTCGTCCGAGTGCGTCTGCGCGTCCTCGTCCACGATTTTTTCCATGCCCAGCCGTTCGCCGAAGCAGAAAAGCAAGGTTACGATCAGCGCCAGCGCCAGCACCGCAATGGCGATTTTGTCGAAATGCTTGCTCGTTGCCATGGTATCACCCCATGTAGTCGCCGTTGTAGCTGACCAGCACCGCGCTTTCCACGCCTGCAAGATCGGAAAGCGCGTTCACAAAGTCGGTGTTGTCGTTTTTCAGCCGCACTTCGCAGTTGAGTTCCACGTTCTGCTTCCGCGCCGATTTGCTCTTGACCGTGCAGCGATTGACGTTGGCTTTCAGATAGTCCAGCGCACGCTTTTCACTTTCCGCGCCGTCGCAGGAAAGCACCACGATATAGGGGTTCGTATGATCCTTGCGATTGGCAAACACCAGGATGATCACGCCGATAATCACGCTGCCGAACACGGCAAGCGGCAGAAGACCGGCGGCTAAAACGATGCCTGCGGCAATCGCCCAGAACAAAAACGCAATATCCAGCGGCTCTTTGATCGCCGTGCGGAAACGCACGATGGAAAGCGCGCCGACCATGCCGAGCGACAGCACCACGTTGCTTGTCACCGCCAAAATGACGAGCGTCGTGATCATCGTCAGCGCCACGAGCGTCACGCCGAAGGACGAGGAATACATCACGCCGGCATACGTCTTTTTGTAGATGAAGAAGATAAACAGTCCCACCGCGAACGCCAGCGTCAGCGCCAGCACCATGTCCAGACCGCTTACGGCGGTCACGTTGTCGAGAAAGCTCGACTTGAAGATGTCCGAAAATGTCATGATAATTTACCCCTTTCAGCCGTAAATACGGCATTGTGCATATTTGGAAAACGCGCCCACGCGCCGCCCCTTGACCGTAACCGCGTCGCGGATGATCGCAGGCAGGAAATTGTCCCACTTGACTTCCATCAAAATCGGCGCGTCGCCGGCAGGGAAGGTCACGCCGTCTTTTTTGAGAAAATCCGCGCAGGTGAGGGAAGTGCGAAGATCGTAGTCGAACGTCACGCGCACGTTGCCCGGCGCGAAGATAAACGGCTCTCGCACGTAGTCCACAATCGTCTTCGGGCGCAGATTTTCGCTCTGCATCTTCCCGTAAAGCTCGCGCACCAGCGCGTGCGGCGAAGCAGCCATCCAGGCAAGATCGCCGTCTAAAATCTTCTGCACCTCGTTGGGCGTCAACGGCGCGGACTGTTTCGTGCCGAGCCCCGACCGCTTGCTCTTTTTTTCAAGGTGCATGACGGCGTCGGGATCGCCGTTGTAGTAGCGGATGCGGAACTTTTCGCGCTCGTTCACGCCGTCGATCTTTTCGCGCAGCGCCTTGTCCGTCGGCGTGTCGAAATACAGACTGCGGATGAGGTATTTGCCGTCCACCGCGTGCGGATCGGGTTTGCAGACGGCGCGCAGCCGCTGCCGGATCGTGAGCAGATCGAGCCACGAGATTTCATATTTCCACTCGTGTCGGTATTGCAGCGCCATATCATCACTTCCTTTGCGCTTATTCTACCTGCCGAAACTGAAAAAGAACTGAAAAAACGAAGGGACGAACAAATTTTTTCGTCCCTTCGTTTTATTCCGTTATCGGCAGCGTCACGGTAAAGACCGTGCCGCTTTCCGCGTCGCTTTCTGCGGTAATTCCGCCGCCGAGCAGTTCCACCTGCTTCTTCACGATCGGCAGTCCCAAGCCGTGCCCCTTCCGCGTGTCCCGTGCCTTGTCGCCGCGGTAAAATCGCTCGAAAACGTGCGGCAGATCGTCTTTGTCGATCACGCTGCCGCCGTTCTGCACGGTCAAAATCGCCTGCCTGCCTTTTTGCAGCGTCAGGCGCACCGTGCCGCCCGACGGCTCGTACTTGATCGCGTTTTCCAAAAGCCCCGTGCAGATGAGAAGCGCCAAGTCCGCGCTTCCCAAAACGTTCACGCCGCGCTCGATCTCGCTTTCCACGCTTACGCCGCGCTCAAAGGCAACCGGCTCTAATTGCAGCGCCGCTTTTTCCGCCGCGTCGGAAAGACTGACGGTTTCCTTCGGCGCCGTCTGCGGCGCTTCCAAAGCGGAGAGCGTCAGCATCTGCTCCGCCATCGCCATCATGCTTTTCGCCGCTTCGTCGGTGCTGTCAAGCCACGGCTCACGCTCCGCGCTCGGCGCGTCCTGCTTGCTGCGCAGAATACTGTTGTTCGCCAAAATCACCGTGATCGGCGTTTTGAGATCGTGCGAAAGATCGGCAACGAACTGCCGTTCACGCGCAATCGCGTCCTCCATCGGCTTGGCGGCAAGGTGCGAAAGCCGCACGCTGATTGCCAACACCAGCGCCATCGCAAGCACGTAGACCGCCGATAGGATCAGCGCGGTGCGCACCGTCTTTTCCGTCAGATACGCCGCCGGCGCAAAGGCGAGTTTGCAGTTTTCGCCGACGGACTCCTTGTAATAGTAAAGACTGCCGCTGCGCCCGAAACCGTCCGGCTGCGCCAAGAGTTCTTTTGCGGCGTCCAATACCGCGCTGTCCGCCTGCGCGTCGCGCGAGAGCAGGGAAAAGCCGCGTTCGGCGTCGTAGAAGACCGTGATAAAGCCGTTTTCCGCCTCACGCAGATCCTCTTTCGGCATCGGCGGACGCTCGCCGTCGGGCGGCGCGGCACGAAAATCCTTGCCCGGCTCGTCCCACGGGCGCACGATCAGCGCCAGCGTCGTCTGCAGTTCGTCGTAGTTCGTGCGGTAGTCGCGCACGCCCTGCGCAACCAATGCGCCGAGCAGCACCGCGCCCACCAAAATCAGATTCAGCAGCACAAATCGCCGCCGATACGTTTTCAGCATGCCTCCACCTCCAAGCGGTAGCCGATGCGCGGCACGGTGCGGATGCTCACGCGGCTTTTCAGGTACGCGAGTTTCTTCCGCAAAAACGAGATATACGCCTCGGCGTTGTTGTCGGTCGTGTCCGCATCCGTACCCCAGACGTTCACGATCAGCGTCTCCTTCGGCACGGTCGCAGTCGGCTGCGTCAAAAAGCAGCGCAGCATCTGAAATTCCTTCTTGCTCAGCTGCACCGTCGCGCCGTTGCAGGAAAGCACCGCGCTGTGCACGTCAAGCGAGAGATCGTCAAAATCGAGCGTATCCACCACGACTTCGCCCTTGCGCCGCGTCAGCGCGCCCACACGCGCCAGCAGTTCTTCGGTGTCAAACGGCTTTGTCAGATAGTCGTCCGCGCCGCCGTCGAGTCCTGCAACCTTGTCCTGTACGGTCGAACGCGCCGTCAGCATGAGGATCGGCGTCTGCACGCCGTCGCGCCGCAGCACGCGCAAGACCTCCAACCCGTCGAGCTTCGGCAGCATGCCGTCCAAAATGATGACGCTGTACTGCGCGCCTTCTGCGTAGTCCACGGCGGAAAGACCGTCGTAGACCGCGTCCACGTTGTAGCCGCGCTGCGTTAGGATCTGTTTGACCGCGTTCGATAGGGCGCGGTCGTCCTCCACAAGCAAAACGTTCATAGCCGCCTCCTGTTTTTTTAGTATACCATGTCCGCAGGACAGGGTATACTAGCCATCTTTTGCGGTTGCCGCGCATGCGGCGAGCAAAATGGCGATCACGCTATACTTATTGCAACGCAATCAGTATAGCATAAGAATAGGACAGCGCGCTGAAAAAAAGCTGAAAAAACTTTTTTTTCGTTTTTCAGCGCCGTTTCAGTTCCGTTTGCTATCCTAAAGCCAGCAAGGGGGCGCGACCCCCGAATTTGGAAAGGAGATCACCAAAATGAAAAAGACAAAAATGCAGCGACTCACAGCAGCAGCGCTGGCGGTGATGATGATCGCCGCCCTTGCAGCCTTGCCTGTGTCGGCGGCGGAAGCCGAGGAAACGACCGAATCGCAAACGGTCATGATGCGACCCCGGGGCGGCATGCGTCCGCCGATGATGCAGGGCGGCGAGATGCCGCAGTTTGAAAACGGCGAGCGCCCGGAACTGCCGCAGGACGGCGAGATGCCGCAGTTTGAAAACGGCGAGCGCCCGGAACTGCCGCAGGACGGCGAAATGCCGACCTTTGAAAACGGCGAGCGCCCCGAACTGCCGCAGGACGGCGAGATGCCGCAGTTTGAAAACGGCGAGCGCCCCGAACTGCCGCAGGGCGGCGAAATGCCGCAGTTTGAAAACGGCGAGCGTCCCGAACTGCCGCAGGACGGCGAAATGCCGCAGTTTGAAAACGGCGAACGCCCGGAACTGCCGCAGGACGGCGAGATGCCGCAGTTTGAAAACGGCGAGCGCCCGGAGCGCGGCAATCAGGCAGAGCAGCAGGAAGAAACCGCCGAAACCGCGCAGCCGTCGCTGACGGAGAAAATCGGCGTCTACTTCGCGCAGTTGTGGAAACTGATCGCGCAGTTCTTCACCGGCAAAGCATAATACCATAAAGCATAATACCATACTATGCCTTCCCCCATTTTAATGGGGGAAGGTGGTTGCGCCTCAAAGCGCAACCGGATGAGGGCAAATAAGAATAAAACCCTCATCCGTCTCGCTTGCGCTCGACACCTTCCCCCTTTTTTCGTTGCAAAAAGGGGGTAGGCTTTTTA
>JAFSXE010000109.1 GCA_017444195.1 Oscillospiraceae bacterium | reverse complement strand
GCCACCTTCCCCCATTAAAAATGGGGGAAGGCATAGTATTGTATTATTCCTTAAACCGATCCACGGCAAGGGCGGGATCGTAATAGAGTTTATCTTCTTCAACGAAACGGAAGTGCGTGCCGTCTGTTTCGAGGATATTGACCGCGCAGTTATACGGCACGTGTCCGTGCCAAAAATCCGACGGATCGTCGTAGAGGAAGTTCAGCATGGCGCGCACCGCGCAGCCATGCGTGGAAAGCAGCACCGAATCATACGGCAGTTTTGCCGCCTCGCGCAGCATTTGCTGCGTGCGGTCACAGACCTGCCGTACCGTTTCGCCCTCGGGGAAACCCTCCGGCGTATACAGAAGCGGATTGCGGAAAAACAGTTTGAGTTTTTCCGTATATTCGCCGGCGGCGTCGCACAGAACGCCCTCGCAGACGCCGCAGTGCATTTCTTTCAGGCGGTCATCAAAGGCAAGCGGCGTTTTCTCGTTGCCGCTTTCGCGCAGGACGGTCTCGGCGGTCTCTCGCGCGCGGAGCAGGGGACTGGTGATGGCATAATCGAATCGGATGCCGCGCATCGCCTTGCCGGTCAGGTCGGCGAGCTTGCGCCCGTCGTCGTTCAGCGGCCAGTCCTGATGCCCTTGAAAGCGTTTTTCGCGGTTGGCGTTCGTTTCGCCGTGCCGAATAATGTAGATCAGCATGGCGGTCACATTTTCTCCGGTGCGGCAAAGCCGAGCAGGTCGATGCACGTTTCCATCACGTTTTTCGCAAGCGAAATCAGCGCCAGATAGCCGGCGCGTTTTGCTTCGTCCGGCTCGGACAGGATCTTCGTGGTGTGATAGAACTGGTTGAACGCGCCGGCAAGTTCATAGACGTAGGCGCAGATCGTATTCGGCGCGGTGGCGCGGTATGCCGCCGTCATCTCGTCGGCAAAGCGGCTGATCGTCAGCATGAGGTTCGTTTCCTCGGCGGTTTCCGGCGCACGGAGCGCACCGGGTGCGGTTTCGGCACGCGCAAGAATACTCTTGATGCGAACGATCGTATACAGCAGGTACGGTCCGGTATTGCCCTCGAACGCGGCAAAGCGGTCGATATCAAACACGTAGTCCTTCGTGGCCTGGTTGCTCAGGTCGCCGTATTTCAGCGCCGCCATGGCGATCATCTTCGCCACGGCATCCACCTGATCGTCGGCGACGGTCTGGTTTTCGGTGATCTTGCCGCGCACGAAGTCGGTGATCTCGGCGATCAGGCGCTCTAAGCGCATCACGCCGCCTTCGCGCGTCTTGAACGGTTTGCCGTCCGCGCCGTTCATCGTGCCGAAGCCGATGTGCTGGAGCGCGGTTTCGTCGCGGATGATGCCTGCCATCCGCGCCACGCGGAACACCTGCTCGAAGTGCAGGCTCTGCCGCTTGTCCACGATATAGAGAATCCAATCGGGGTGGAAGTCGGTTTCGCGCTGGAGCATCGTGGCAAGGTCGGTGGTGGCGTAGAGCGTTGCGCCGTCCGATTTTTTGAGGATGCAGGGCGGAATTTCCTTTTTATCGTCCTCGCGCTGCACCGGCACGACGAGCGCGCCATCCGACTCCACGGCGAGGTGCTTTTCTTCGATTTTGGCAAGCATCGGCGCAACGTAGGGCTGCGCGTCGCTCTCGCCGAGCCACGCGTCGAACGACACGCCGAGGTTTTCATAGTTTTTGCGCAGGTCGGCAAGCGACACTTCCATGATCTTCTGCCAGAGGGCAAACGGTCCTTTTTCGCGCTCCTGCAGGCGGCGCGTGAAGTCGTGCGCCTTGGCGGCAAACGCTTCGTCGGTCTTGCTCTTGGCGCTTGCGGCGGGGTAGATCTCCTCTAATTCGGAGACGGTGAACGGCGGCTTTTCGGGGTAGGCGCCGGTGTAGTTCGGATCGAAGTAGCACAGATCGGGGTGGCGCTGCTGCGCTTCGGCAAGGATGAGTCCCATTTGCAGTCCCCAGTCGCCGAGGTGGATATCGCCGATGACCTTGTTTCCGAAGAAGCGCAAAATGCGCTTGACGCTCTCGCCGATGATCGCCGAGCGCAGATGCCCGATATGCAGGGGCTTTGCCACGTTTGGGCCGCCGTAGTCCAGCACGACGGTCTTCGGCTGCGCTTCGGGCTCCACGCCGAAACGGTCGGCGTGCGCCATATCGGAAAGGTAGGCGGCGAGTGCTTCACCGGTGAGCGTCAGGTTGAGAAAGCCGGGCGCGCACGCGGCGGCGGTCGCAAACGCGCCGTTTTCGCGCAGTTTTTCGGCGACGGCTTCGGCGATTGCCATCGGCGCGCAGCGGTATTGCTTTGCCGCGGCAAGCGCGCCGTTGCATTGGAACTGGCACAGGTCGGGGCGGTTGGAAACCGTCACCTTGCCGTAGGCGGCGTCATAGCCGGCGGCGGCGAACGCTTCCTGCGCCAGCGCGGTGATTTTTTCGGTCAAGGTCTGCATACGCGAGGACTCCTTAATCTAAGTTTTCCTTATTTTAACAGATTTACCGAGAAAAGTACAGGGGCAAAAATGGGACTTTACTTTTTCGGTTTAGTGCAGTAAAATATGAAACAGGGAGGCGGTACGATGAAAACAGGTCAAAAGCGTGTCAATCCGCAGAGCCCGCTTTACGAAGCGGTGCTGCATCTGAGAACGAAAGAGGAGTGCTTTGCGTTTTTCCAGGATCTCTGCACCGCCGCCGAATGCAAGGCGATGGAGCAGCGGTTTGAAGTGGCGCGGATGCTTGACAAAGGCATGATCTACAACGATATTCTGGAAGAGACGGGCGCAAGCTCCGCCACGATCAGCCGCGTGAACCGCAGTCTGAACGACTACGGCACGGGCGCGTACCGCATGGTCTTCGACCGCATGGACGGAAAAGAAGAATAAGAAAACGTTCGACCCGCCGTGGATTTCCACGGCGGGTTTTGCTGTTGCTTGGGCTTCCCCCTTCGGGGGGAAGCTGTCGAGCGTCAGCGAGACTGATGAGGGGCATCTTTCTTTCGTCTATTGCGGCTTGCGCCGCGTCCCTCATCCGGCGGCTACGCCGCCACCTTCCCCCTGAGAGGGGGAAGGCATGGGCTTGCGCTTTTGCGCCGTTTGCGCTACAATAGCATAAAATGAGGTGGTTACCATGCAGGATGAAATCGTTCGCGCCATGACACGCGACGGCTTTGTGAAAGCCGTGGCAATTCGCTCGACCGCGCTCACCGAGCGTGCGCGGCAGATCCACAAGACGCTGCCTACCGCGACGGCGGCGCTCGGACGCGCCCTTGCGGCGGCGAGCATGATGGGCAATATGCAGAAGACCAAGGACGGCTCGGTGACGCTGCGCTTTCACGGCGGCGGTCCGCTCGGCACGATCCTTGCCGTTTCCGACTGGCAGGGCAACGTGCGCGGCTGGGTGGAAAATCCGCAGATCTCGCTGATGGAAAAATACCGCGGCAAGCTTGACGTGGGCGCGGCAGTCGGCACGGACGGCACGCTGACGGTCATCCGCGACCTGAGGATGAAAGAGCCGTACACCGGCTCCGTGGCGCTCGTTTCCGGCGAGATCGCCGAGGACGTGACGCAGTACTTTGCGCAGTCCGAACAGACGCCGACAGCGTGCGCGCTCGGCGTTTTGGTGGACGTGGATCAGTCCGTCCGTGCGGCAGGCGGTTATCTCGTGCAGCTGCTGCCCGGTGCGCCGGAGGACGTGATCGCCAAGATCGAAGCCGGCATTGAGCGCGCCGGTGCGGTGACGAAGATGCTCGACGGCGGCATGGACGCGGAGACGATGCTGCAAACCGTGCTTTCCGATTTCGACGTGGAGATTTTGGAGCATACGCCGGTTGCGTATCGCTGCTACTGCAGCCGTGAGCGCGTGCGCGATACGCTCCTTTCGCTCGGCAGAAAGGAACTGGCGGAGATCCGCGACGAGGGAAAGCCCATCGACATCACCTGCCAGTTCTGCGACGCGGTCTATACCTTCACACCGTCGGACGTCGGAGAGATTTTAGAAAATCTTTGAAAAACCTCTTGACAAGCGGCGGTGCGTTATGTATAATAACTCACGCGCCGCTTGGTGGTGAAACGCAGGGGAGCATAGCTCAGCCGGTTAGAGCACTTGCCTTACAAGCAAGGGGTCACAGGTTCGAGTCCTGTTGTTCCCACCACTTGCGAATGCAGTTTGTGGCCCGGTAGTACAGTTGGTTAGTACGCCAGCCTGTCACGCTGGAGGTCGACGGTTCGAGCCCGTTCCGGGTCGCCACTAATTTGAGGCGAGCGT
>JAFSXE010000108.1 GCA_017444195.1 Oscillospiraceae bacterium | reverse complement strand
TTTCGATTAGCGAAAAAGGGGGAAGGCTTTATTTCTCTTATTCCGTTACCCCGGAGATTTCGACGAACGAGCCGGCGCCGCCGGTGACGGTGGGCAGCTTGCCGTCCCACTTCTCGATCTTCTTATTCTCGATCACGCGGTCGTCCAGCGATGCGCTGATCACGCGGTTGGCTTCCGCCTCCGCCTCGGCGCGGATCTTGACGGCTTCGGCTTCCGCCTCGGCGTTGGTGATCGCCGTTTGCTTTTCGGTTTCGGCTTTGAGCAGCTGCTGCTGCGCGACCTGCTTTTCTTCGATGGCGGCAATGAACGCATCGGAGAAGTCAAAGTCGATGATATTCACGTCGGTGATATACAGACCGATGGAATTGAGTTTTTCGTTCAGCCCCGTGACCAGACCTTCAGAGATCAGGACGCGGTTGGTGACGCTTTCCTCGGCGGTATATTTGGCGGTGATGGCTTTGAGCACCTCGTTGACCGCCGGCACGATCAGCACCGATTCAAAATCCGAGCCGATGTTTTTATAGATGCTGTAACTCTTGGCGGTATCGACGCGGTAGTTGATCGCCAGCACGGTCGTGACGCTTTGCAGGTCTTTGGAGAACGCTTCGGTATTGACCTCCAATTTCTGAATGCGGTTGTCGATCATCACCACGCGCTGTACGAACGGGATCTTGGCGTGGATGCCTTCCTGCAGCACGCCCTCATTGACGCTGCCGAGCGTCACGACGACGCCCGTATGACCGGCGTCCACGACGACGAACGTGTTGATCGCCAAAAAGATGAGTGCCGCCAGCACGACGAGAATGATCACGGTTTTCTTGCTGATATTGACGACGTTTTCCATTTTTTGCACTCCTTTGTATGGGATTTGATTGTATTATACCACGGTTTTCTATTTTGCGCTGCGTTCTGCGCGGGCTTTTTCAAGTTTCTGCGCGCGGCGGTTTTTCACGTCGTCGCTCATTGGGCGGATATCGCCGGCGCGCGTAAGCGCCCACTTCGTCATAGGCGGTCCGATCAGTTCATAGACCAGCACGGAGAACAGGACGATATTGCGGATGAGCATACCCTGCTCGCCGAGTTCGGCTGCCGTCAGGCACATGCCGAGGGCAACGCCCGCCTGCGGCAGCAGCGTGATGCCGAGGTTGTCGCAGATCGTTTTATCACAGCCGGTTGCCTTCGCGCTGACAAACGCGCCGAGGTACTTGCCGAGCGAGCGGAACAGGATATAGACCAGACCGATCAGCACGTTGGCGCTGTCCGCCGTGACGTTCAGTTCCGCGCCGGAAATAACGAAGAACAGCGTGAACAGCGGCGCGGTCCATTTATCCGCGCGATCCATCAGGTCGGACGCCAGTACGCAGATGTTGCAGAACACCGTGCCGAGCATCATGCAGACGAGCAGCGGCGAGAAGCCGAGCGTAAACTTGCCGAGCGGCAAGGAGAGTTTGCTCAGCGCAACGGTCAGAAAGACGAAAACAATTGTCAGACTCAGGCGGTTGGTGTTGGAGTGGAAAAACCGTTCCAAATAGGTGAGGATGACGCCCATCAGCGCACCGAGCAGCAGCGATGCGCC
>JAFSXE010000107.1 GCA_017444195.1 Oscillospiraceae bacterium | reverse complement strand
AGGGAGTATGTAGGTTTTGAACCGCCCTTTTCCGCCCGTACTGCATTAAAAAATGAGGTCATCCGACAGGATGACCTCATTTTTGTGCTTTGTCCGGACGAAAAATTGCAGCTTCAAAACTGCGCAGCACCGTAAAGCGAGAGATTTTTGTGCAAGACAAGGCAGAGAAAGAGGGAATCCTTTGTGGATTCCCTCTTGTGATAACGCAGGTTTGCGCAAAAAGATCCGCTTTACGGCTGCATAATCCCTAATCTGCGCCGCCCAATCATTCCGACGCGGTTTTTCTTATGCCATACTTGCCAAAATATCGGTTGTCTTTTCCAGACCCAGGCGGGCGGTGTTGAGGCAGATGTCGTAATTCTGCGGCTCGCCCCAGTTGCGTCCCGTATAGTGCTTATAGTAGACGCGCCGTCTGCCGTCCTTTTCTTTGAGCAGCTTTGCCGCCTCCTTTTCGGAAAGTCCGTTCGCATTCATATGCGAGATGCGCTGCTTGAAGTCGGCATAGAGGAACGCGTGGACGGCGTTCGGATCATCGCGCAGGATATAGTCCGCGCAGCGACCGACAATAACGCACGGCCCTTTTTCGGCGAGTTCCTGAATGTAATTCGCCTGGCAGGCGTAAAGGCGGTCGGCGGCGGTGATCATATTCGTGCTGCCGTCCATGTGCGTGCTGACGGCAATCGAGAACAGAAAACTGTTCGTCACGGTGGCGTATTCGCCGATCTCCTCGATAAATTCATGCGAAAAGCCGCATTCCTGCGCCATCGCGTCCACGAATTCCTTGTCATAGAGGGGAATACCGAGTTTTTTCGCCAGCATTTCGCCGACCGTTCTGCCGCCGCTGCAATACTCGCGGCTGATCGTGAAAATCTTGTTCGTCATAGCGCAGCCCTCCCGCATCGTTCTATTTTCATTATAAAAAGAGAAGTTCAAAAATGCAAGAAAAAACGGCGCTCACGCGCCGTTTTTTCGGAAAAACTTATCTCTTCTTCCACTCGTCGAACTGCGCCATATAGGCCTTTTCTTCGGCGGGGAACTTGCGGAGGGTGTTGATGACTTTGCCGTCGTTGTACTTGCGGCTCTCGACTTCGTCGGTCGTGCCCATGACGGTCACGTTCAGCTGACGATGACGGGCGCGGACGTGATCCCAGTCGATGAAGTAGACGTGGGCGAATTCGCCGCCGTCGAGTTTGCCGTCCTTGATGGTCATGGTTTCGCTTCTGCCGAAGAACACGCTGCGCAGATGGCCGTCGGTGTTCATCGAGGTGTAGTTGCCCGGCTCGTCAACGTAGCGGCCGAACTGCGCGTGGATGGGACCGGGATGGCGATACTGATGCTCCTCGGCAAAGTCGGGGATCAGTTTGCGCATGATGTCGAGCAGGTCGTGCTGCAGGTACTCGAGATCGAACGTGTCGAAGTCGTGGGAGCATTCCTGCACCATGACCGAGCAGGTCGTGTGGTGGGACGCGATGCAGCAGGTGCCGTTCTTCACGCCGGATTCTTCAACGATCTTCACGATATCGGTCGTGACGTCGTGGAAGGTGGGGATCCAGCCGCGGGACTGGAGCTCGAGTTCTTTCTGAACAACTTTGAATTCCATTTTTTCTTCCTCCGTTTATATAAATTGTTTGCTTACTTGTTGTGGCGCGCGTCCCACGCTTCGCGGACGGCGCGGATCATATCGTCGACCATTTGATTGCGCGCTTCACGCGTGGGCAGCGCGACGATGCCGCTGGACGAGCCCGTGGCGTCGGCGCCGGCGAAGATATTGCGGTAGACGTCGTCATAGCACTTGATGCCCGCGCCCTGCAAAACGAGAATATCGGGGTTGACTTCCTTGACGCTGCGCGTGGACGCTTCGACGTATTCGATGTCGCTTGCTTTGCCCGTGCCGATCAGCTCGGACGGCTCGGCAACGATGATATTCGGCGCAAGATGCGCGATTGCGGACGCTTCGGCGATCGAGTCGGCGCAGACGATCGTGGTCAGACCGACTTCATCGGCGCGCAGGATCGTTTCGCGGAGCGTTGCCGTGGAGATCTGCTTTTCGCAGTGGTTGAGCATGACGCCCTCCGCACCGGCGGCAACGAGCGACTCCGGCAGCGTATCGGCAAGGCCGCGGCCCGGCTTCAGCGGATCCATGTGCGGCGCGAAGACATGGATGAACTTCGTCGCTTCCTTCACGCGGCGCAGCTCGACGAGCGGGCAGGTGAAGATGATATCGACCTTGTACTTTTCGCTTGCGGCGTCCGCCGCCTTGGCGAGATCGAGAATATCGTCGCCGTACAGATAGGATTTCGGACCGATCTCAAAGAACGGCGCCTTGATTTTGCAGCCTTGGAACATGGCAGTTTCCCTCCGTTTTTGTTTTTTTCATTATAGGAAAAAGCGCGGATGATGTCAACCGAAGAAGAAAATGATGCTTTCGTTTTGCAAAACGGGATTGCAAATTTTTTCCGATTGTGCTACCATAGACAAGAAAAAAGCGAAAAACAAAACGAAAAAGAAAATAATATTTTCGTTTACGAGAGAGGAGTCTTTTTTATGAAGGAAGCGGCATTGAAGGCGGCGCGGGAAGCGTACGAGATCGAGGCGGAGTGCATCCGCGAGGAACTGGCATATTTTGACGACGCGGCGTTTGGCGCGGCGGTGGACGTGCTGGCAAAAGCGCCGCGCATCGGCGCGGCGGGCTGCGGACATTCCGGAATCATCTGCCAGCACTTTGCGCATCTGATGTGCTGCATCGAGCGTCCGGCGCGGTTTATCTCGCCAGCGGAGGCGGTGCACGGCGCAACGGGCTTTTTGCAGAAGGGTGACGTGATGGTGTTCGCGTCGCGCGGCGGCAAGACGAAGGAACTGCTGCCGATCGTGGATATCTGCAAGGCGAAGGGCGTGACGATCATCACCGTGACGGAGAATCTCGAATCGCCGCTGGCGCAGCAGGCGGATATCGTGCTGAAACAGCACGTCAACCGCGAAACCGATAAATGGAATTCGCAGGGTACGACGTCCACGACGGCGCTGTGCGTGATCTTCCACGCGCTTCAGGCGGCGCTGATCGAGCAGACCGGCTACCGCAATGAGCAGTTTGCGCTCATTCATCCGGGCGGTGCGGTCGGCGAGCGTCTCAATAAGAAGTAATGGCGTCGGGGCTGAAAATCGACGTCCGCCGCAGCAAGATTTTGGAAATGCTGCATCGGGACGGACAGGTGCGCGTATCGCAGCTTGCGCAGATGCTCGGCGCGACGACGGTGACGATCCGCTCCGACCTCGACGCGCTGGCAATCGAGGGGCATTTGGAGCGCGTACAGGGCGGCGCGGTGCAGACTGTCAGCGGCTATTACAGTTTGGAGTTTCAGCGTCGGAAGCAGCTTGATCGCGCGGCGAAGAAGCATATCGCGGCGCTCACGGCGTCGCTGATCCGCGACGGCAACACGCTGTTTCTCAATTCCGGCACGACGACGTATTACGTTGCGGTGGAACTCAAGCGATATAAGAACTTGAATATCGTGACCAATTCGCTGTCGATTGCGCAGGAACTCGGCGCGCTGCCGACGTTCCGCGTAATCCTGCTCGGCGGTGAGGTCAATGCACAATACGCGTTCACCTACGGCACCAACGCGCAGGAGCAGCTGCGTACCTATCGCGCGGATTTTGCCATTTTGGGCATGGACGGCGTCTGCTCGAAAAACGGGCTTTCCACGTACCACGCCGAAGAGGCGGTCAAGGAACGGCTGATGATGGAACGCGCGTCGGAGACGATCATTGCCGCCGCCGGCGGCAAGATCGGCATTGAAGGTTTTTCCTTCGTTGCCGATATCGGCGCGGCAACGCGGCTTGTCACCGATCCGTCCGCCGATCGGCAGGCAATTGCCGACCTGCGGCGGCAGGGCGTGAGCGTCTTGTATAAGTGAGAAAAACGGTCTTTTGCATTATGCAAAAGACCGTTTCTTCATTGACAAGGCAGGCAAAATCCTGTATGATGAAAAACAAGAAAAAGAACGAAAGAAGGAGTGTTTGTCAATGTCGGTTGTTATTCCCGAGCCGTCACGCACGTTTAATGAATACCTGCTCATTCCGAGGTATTCCTCGTCGGAATGCGTACCTGCCAACGTGTCGCTGAAAACGCCGCTGGTCAAGTTCCGAAAGGGCGAAACTTCGGCGATCACAATGAATATTCCGCTTGTTTCCGCAATTATGCAGTCCGTGTCCGGCGACCGTCTTGCAGTTGCCTTGGCAAAAGAGGGCGGCATTTCGTTTATCTACGGCTCGCAGTCCGTGGAAAACGAGGCGGCAATGGTCGCGCGCGCCAAGAATCACAAGGCGGGTTTCGTCACCAGCGATTCCAACCTCCGCCCCGATGATACGCTGGCGGACGTGGTCGCGCTCAAGGAGCGCACGGGGCATTCCACCGCCGCCGTCACGGATGACGGCACGGCAAACGGCAAACTGCTCGGCATCGTTACGAGTCGGGATTATCGCGTCAGCCGCATGGCGCCGGATCTGAAGGTGTCTGAATTCATGACGCCGCTGGAAAAACTGATCTGTGCGCCGGAAGGCACGACGCTCAAGGATGCAAACGACATTATTTGGGATCACAAACTCAATTCGCTGCCGATCGTGGATAAGAACGGGCGGCTGCTGCACTTCGTGTTCCGCAAGGACTATGAAAGCCACAAGGAAAACCCCGATGAACTGCTCGATGCGGACAAGCGGTACGTTGTGGGCGCAGGCATCAACACGCGCGACTATGAAACGCGCGTACCGGCGCTCTTGGCTGCCGGCGCAGACGTGCTTTGCATCGACTCCTCCGAGGGCTTTTCCGAATGGCAGAAGCGAACGATCCAATGGATTCGCGCCCAATACGGCGATACGGTCAAGGTTGGCGCAGGCAACGTTGTCAGCGCGGAGGGCTTCCGCTTCCTTGCCGACTGCGGTGCGGACTTTGTCAAGGTCGGCATCGGCGGCGGCTCGATCTGCATCACGCGCGAAACCAAGGGCATCGGCAGGGGACAGGCGACGGCGCTGATCGAAGTCTGCCACGAACGCGACCGCTATTTCGAGGAAACCGGCGTCTATGTTCCCGTTTGCTCCGACGGCGGCATCGTCTACGATCATCACGTGACGCTTGCGCTGGCGATGGGTGCGGATTTTATCATGCTGGGCAGATATTTTGCGCGCTTTGATGAAAGCCCGACGCAGAAAATCAACATCGGCGGCACGTACTATAAAGAGTACTGGGGCGAGGGCTCGGCGCGTGCGCGCAACTGGCAGCGATACGACCTCGGCGGCGATAAAAAACTCTCGTTTGAGGAGGGCGTGGATTCCTACGTACCTTACGCCGGCAAGCTCAAGGACAACGTGGCGACAACGATGAGCAAGGTGCGCTCGACGATGTGCAACTGTGGCGCGCTGTCGATTCCCGAATTGCAGAAAAACGCGGTGCTGACGCTCGTTTCCGCAGTCAGCATCAAAGAGGGCGGCGCGCACGACGTGATCCAGAAAAACGCGGCAGAGCCGATCAAGTAAAAGCATAAAAAAGAACCGCAACATGTGTTGCGGTTCTTTTTTATAATCGGTATCAGAACAGGTTCTTGCCGGTTTCCGGATTGAACAGATGCAGCAGGCTCGTGTCGAACGTGAAGTTGACGGGGACGTTGCCGCCGGCGAACTGATCGGGCTTGTAGTCCGTCGTCGGCACGACGATGATGATGTCCTTGCCGTTCACGGTGGCGTGCAGATGCATTTCGGAGCCCATCATCTCGCAGACTTCGATCTCGGCGGGGATACCCTGCTGTGCAAGATCGATATGGACGGGGCGGATGCCTGCGGTCACGGTCTGATCCGGCGTTCCGGCTGCTTAGAGAATTGTCTGACGGTCGGCGTCCAGTTCAAACTTGACGCCGCAGATCTCGACGTAGTACGTGCCGTTTTCGCAGACGAGTTTGCTGTCCTCGAAGAAGTTCATCTGCGGCGTGCCGATAAAGCCGGCGACGAACAGGTTGGCAGGATGCGAGAAAACTTCCTGCGGCGTGCCGACCTGCTGGATGAAGCCGTCGCGCATGATAACGATGCGGTCACCGAGCGTCATGGCTTCGACCTGGTCATGCGTAACGTAGATAAACGTGGTGTCGATCTTTTTGCGGAGTTTGATCAGCTCGGCGCGCATCTGGTTGCGGAGCTTGGCGTCCAGGTTGGAAAGTGGTTCGTCCATCAGGAAGACCTGCGGATCGCGGACGATCGCACGGCCGATGGCAACACGCTGACGCTGACCGCCGGAAAGCGCCTTCGGCTTACGGTCGAGGAACTCGGTGATGTCGAGGATCTGCGCGGCTTCCTTGACGCGGCGGTCGATCTCGTCCTTCGGCGCCTTGCGCAGCTTCAGCGAGAACGCGAGGTTATCATAAACGGTCATATGGGGATACAGCGCGTAGTTCTGGAAGACCATCGCAATGTCGCGATCCTTCGGGGGAATGTCGTTGCAGAGTTTGTCGCCGATCCACAGTTCGCCGTCGGAAATCTCTTCCAGACCGGCGATCATGCGCAGCGTCGTGGACTTGCCGCAGCCGGACGGTCCGACGAGAACGATGAACTCTTTGTCCTTGATCTCCAGGCTGAACTGCTGGACGGCGACGACGCCTTCCTCGGTGATCTGCAGATTGGTCTTCTTGACCGGCATGCCATCCTTTTTGGCCTTCTTGGCACGCTTTTTCTGCTCGCTGTCCGAATACGGATAGACCTTCTTGATGTTGTTTAAGAATACTCTTGCCATAATGCTCTGACTCTGCCGTGTCTGCCTCCGCAAAAACACGGCTCCCGAACGCGCGGCTTTGTCGCGTCCGAATACGGCATGTCTCCACAATGCCGCACCGCAAGTCGGCGGTTTATCCTCCTTTTTGTTTACCGTGCCCGGCTATGAAGGTGGAGTAGACAGGGCACAGGTATACTTGTAAACATTCTACCATAACAAAGCGGATTACACAATAAAAAAATCATGGACGAGGCGCGGAAAAGCACCGTCAAAAGCGATAAAAAAGTGAACCGCTTTTTGTGCAAAACAGAAGGAGAGCCATCCCGTTATTGGGATGGCTCTCTTGATGATCGGGATTACTCGACGTCGATAACTTCCGTGGCGAACTCGATGCCGGGACGATTGTGATCTTCTTCTGTCTTGCATTCGAAGATGACGGTCGGCGTCTTTTTGACACCGATGGCTTCCTTGCCGACGATGCAGCTGGCACCGGACTTAAAGGTAATGCTGTTTGCGGCGATTTCGCAGTTGTTGTTCATGAACGTCAGCGCCACGCCTTCGGGGATCACATAGTCGTGACCTTCCGCATCGCCGATGCTGGTCGTAATGGTGATGCTTTTCACAAGACCCGGATTCTCCTCGGCGACTTTCAGCGCAGCGTCAAGATGTCCGTTATCTTTCCATGCCCAAAGAACCAGGGCGCCGCCCTGCTCTTCGAAGGAGTCGATGACCTGACCCAGTGTGGTAAGACCGGAGGGCTCGCCCTTTTCATCGTCCAAGCCCTGCAGTGCGCGGAGCGTCAGTTTATAGCCATTGAGGTCGAGCGCCGTACCTTCCGGCATACGAACGACAACATAGCCGACATCGGACAGATGGGGGATCAGCGATTCGTCGGTACCTTCGGGCAGGCAGTTCACTTTGCCGCTGAACTCGCCGAATTTGGCGATGTTCATGTCAGCGTCCAGCTGGATGCAGTTGACGTTGCTGTCGGGGGCATAGAGCGCCGCATACGCCGCGAAAAACTCTTTCTGATCGGCGACGACGACGGTTTCACCGTCGCGCAGATTTTCGGCTACGCGCGGAGTCGTCGGCTCGGTGACTTCCGGCGCGGTGGCTTCCGGCGTGGTTTCGGTGGGTTCGGTGGTTTCGGTCGTTTCGACCGGCTCGGTGGTTTCCGTCGGCTTCGTTTCGCCGCAGGCGGTCAGCATGCCGACGAGCATCAGCGCGGCAAGCATGATTGCAAGGATTTTTTTCATTTTTGTTCCCCTCCATAGTATCGTTTTTTGCGTCCATGACGGACGCGAACGATTTGATACCAGTATGATAGCACGACTTCACGCATTTTGCAATTCCAAAATCTTTCTATGCCGATCAGAACAACGGTGATTCATCACAAAAAACATGGCATCTTTTTGTGCAATAATTCGCAAGATTTGCAAGCAGACTTGCATGATCGCCCTTTACATTTTGGCATGGAAGCGGTAAAATAAAGAAAAAAACGGAGGGATGCTGCCATGATTACTACGCGGCCGTTCGGTTTGGGCGCAACGCTGTTTACTTTGGATAACGGAAACGGCATGCAGGCGGATATTACGGATTTCGGCGCAACGATCGTCGCGCTGCGCGTGCCGTCGAAAAACGGCACAACGGATGCTGCGCTCGGCTATGAATCGGCGGAGGGCTACCGCGACGGCGGCAACTATCTCGGCGCAACGGTCAGCCGCTACGGCAACCGCCTCGGCGGCGCGCAGTTTACGCTGGACGGCAAGACGTATCACGTGCCGAAGAACGACGGGGAAAACTGCCTGCACGGCGGCAGCGACTATCACGTGCGGCTGTGGCAGGCGGAGATCCGCGGGGAGTCGCTCGTTTTGACCATGCATTCGCCGGACGGCGATTTCGGTTTTCCCGGTGCGATGACGATGCAGGTCGTCTTTTTGCTTGACGCGCAAAACGGACTGCATATCGACTATACGGCGACGGCAGACCGAACGACGCTCTGCAATCTGACGAACCACGTCTATTTCAACTTCACGGAAAACCGCGAGGACGTGCTGGCGCATGAACTTTTCATCAATGCGGACACGTATACCGCGACGGATGCGGAATTGATTCCGACTGCCGACGTTCCCGTTGCGGATACGGCGTTCGACTTCCGCACGGCGCGTCCGATTGCCGATACGATCTACGATAACAACTTCAATCTGCGCGGCGGCGACGGCGCGCAGGCAACGCTCTATGAGAAGACGACCGGCGTGTTCATGGAGGTCTTTACCGACCGCCCCGGCATACAGGTCTATGCATCCGGCATGCTGCCGGAGCAAAAGGGCAAGCACGGTGCGCGCCACGGACTCGGCGCCGGCTTGGCGCTGGAAACGCAGGTGCCGCCCAACGCGCCCAACCGCAAAGAGTGCGACGCGCTGCGCGATCTTTATACGGTTGAGCCGGAAAGACCGTGGAAGTCAACCACGATCTATCGCTTCTCCGTAAAATGAAAAAGACGACGCTTTGCTATATCCGCAGGGATGGCTGCTATCTGATGCTCCACCGCGTAAAAAAAGAGAAAGATCTCAACCACGACAAGTGGATCGGCGTCGGCGGCAAGTTTGAGCCGAACGAAACGGCGGAGGACTGTCTGCTGCGCGAGGTGCGCGAGGAAACGGGACTGCGCCTGACGGACTACGCGCTGCGCGGAATCGTCACGTTTCTTTCGGATCGGTGGGACGACGAGGAAATGTACCTTTATACCGCCGACGGATTTGAAGGCGCACTTGCCGACTGCGACGAAGGCACGCTTGAATGGGTGCCGATTCCGAAGGTGACGGAACTGGCGCTGTGGGAAGGGGACAAACTGTTTCTCTCCCTTTTGGAAACGGACGCGCCGTTTTTTCGCATGACGCTTTCTTATGACAAAGAAGATCGCTTGAAGTTTGCCGAATTGGACGGCAAGGTCATTCGATAAAAAAGGAACCTGTCGTGTTACGACAGGTTCCTTTTTATCTTTTGGTGCCGTACTTTCGAAGACGGCTTTTCGTCTTGCGAAACCGGAATTGAGATGGTATACTTCTCAATAAGAGGATTTTTGCGCCGAACGGCAAAAATCGCATCAAAATCATCGATCACAGGATGGAACGGGCATGAGTGAAAACGTTGTTTTTAATATCACGGTCTGCATCATCGGAATTCTGATACTTGCGATCCACTGCGTGAATATTCTCCTGAAAAAGAAAAGAAGAAACGACGAAACGGCGCTGTTGCAGTTCGTTCTTTTTACCGCCGTGCATTTTGCGATCTATCTGACGTTTTCGCTTATCAAACTACACTACACCGGCGACGCCTTTATTCTGGGTTTTTATACGGCTTTCTACATAATGAATAATCTGGAAGCGTTCTTCCTGTTTCGTTATGCGTGCAAATATATGAAGATCGAGGGTAAAAAGGCAAAGGCGCTGTCTGCGTTTGCGCTTGTGCTGCTTTCGTTTTTTGTTGCGTTAGACATTCTCAATATTTTTACGGGGATGTTCTTTACGGCAAGCGGCGGCGCGTACCATCGCAGCAAGATGATGATCCTGTCACAGGGGTATCATTTTTTGATGCTTGCCGCTGTTTTCCTTGTCGCCGTCACCGATAAAAAACTGACTGCGAGGGAAAAGACGGCGTTTGGCATTTATTGCTTTTTGCCGCTGATTGCGATCCTGCTTCAGAATCATTACAAAGGATATGCCATCGCCTACGCGTCCATTATTCTCGCAATCGAGATCCTCTTCCTGTTTTTGAACGTGCAGAAAAATATCGTCCTTGAGCAGGAGGAGGAAAAGAACAGAGAAGCCCAACTTCGGATCATGCTTTCGCAAATTCAGCCGCACTTTGTTTATAACGTGCTGTCCTCCATTTCCACGCTGATTCCGATTGACGCGGAAAAAGCGCAGACGGCGCTGGATTATTTCACCGAATTCTTGCGGCATAACCTTTCTGCCTTAACGGAAACAAGACTCATTCCGTTCGAGGATGAATTAAAGCACGTCAAGTCTTTTGTCGCTTTGGAAAAATTGCGGTTTGGCAACCGCGTGGACGTCGTGTATGATATTCAGACGACGGATTTTTATGTTCCGCCGCTCAGCATTCAGCCCATCGTGGAAAATGCGATCAAGCATGGGATTTTGAAAAAACTGGAAGGCGGACGGCTTGTGCTTACAACCCGTCAAACCGAGGACGCCTATGTTGTGGAAGTTTTGGACGACGGCGTGGGCTTCCGCATGGAAGACGTCGATTTTGACGCCAACAGGCATTTCGGCATAAACAATATCAAATACCGCGTGGAAAAAATCTGCGGCGGAGAGATGACCGTCCGCAGCGAGCCCGGCAAAGGCACGCACGTTACGGTTTTGTTTCATCGTGAGGGAAGCGTATGAGAGCATTATTGGTCGATGATGAGGAATTGCAGCTGATCCGCTTAAAAAGCGCGGTGCAAAAGGTGCTGCCGGCGGACGCTGTTTTGCGCTGCTTTGTCAATCCGGTGCAGGCGCTTGCCGAAACTGCCGGGGAGCAGGTCGATCTTGCTTTTTTGGATATTGAGATGCCGGTGATCGGCGGCATTCAGTTGGCGAAAAAACTGAAGGAGAGCAACCCGAAGGTCAATATCATTTTCATCACCGCCTACGAGCATTACGCGCAAAGCGCCTATGCGATCCACGCTTCCGGCTATCTGACCAAGCCGGTCAGCGAGGAAAAAGTACGCGAGGAGATCGAAAACCTGCGTTACCCCATTGAGATCAAAACGGGCAAGCCGCTGCAAATCAAATGCTTCGGCAATTTCGAGGTCTTTGCAAACGGCGTACCGGTGAAATTTCAATACAGCAAATCGAAAGAATTGTTTGCCTATCTTGTTGATCGGGAAGGGGCGGCGATCAGCATAGGGGAACTCAATGCCGTTTTGTGGTCGGAGGATCATAAATCCTATCTGCGAAACCTGATTGCCGATATTCAAACCACGCTGGAGGCGGTTGGCGCAGGCGGCGTGTTCGTCAAGCGCCGAAACGAATGTTTTATCGATGTAGCCAAGGTGGATTGCGACGCCTACGAATACAAGCGCAACAACCCCGATGCGATCCGCGCATACCGAGCCGAATACATGGCGCAGTATTCCTGGCTGACGTTCCGAACAGAGGGCTGAATAAAAAAGTCGAAACACGGGATTTTCCCCATGTTTCGACTTTTTTGTGGCACTTTTGTGGCGCTCGGCTTGCTATAGTGTAATTGGAAGTTTATCGGTATCCAAGCGGCGACCTTAAAAACAGAGGAGGACAAATTATGAAACAAATGAAGAGACTCATCAGCACTTTGTTGGCGTTGACGATGCTCGTCGGATTGTTGCCCGCTGTGGCAACGCCGGCAGCGGCGGCGGCAACCTACAACGTCAAGGTGAAAAAGAGCACCGAGACAACCTACAAGATGCTCTATGAGGGCGTAACGCTGCCGCTCGGCAGCACGGGCGAAAGCAGTGATTATGGCATCAACATTGTAAGTCCCTATGCTGATGAGGGGATTTCTTATGTTGACGGAACCGATACGTCGTCATCCAATACCTCGGTTGTCGAGTTGGGAAGCGGCGAATTTCGGCATCACATGTGCATCAAAGGCGTGGGCACCACGACAATCACCTACACAGGTGCGCCTGCGTTCACGAGCAACAAAGCCACCTATGCGTTCAATATTAAGGTCGAAAGCGCTTCCAAGGCGATTACGGACTGCACGATTTCCGTTTCCGACGTGACTTACGACGGCGCGGAGCATAAGCAGACGGTTACGGTCACGGACGGCAGCAATACGCTTACCGAGAATACAGATTATACGCTGACCTATCCGGAGGATTGCACCAATTCCGGCGTCAAGACCGTTACGGTCGCAGGTATGGGCGGTTATTCCGGTTCGACGACAAAGACCTATACGATCAACAAAGCCGCCGGCAGCATCAGCTATGCAACCGGAACTTTGAAGAAGTACCTCGGCAAAGACGGCGCGTTCACCAACACGCTGACCAAAACCGCCGGCAGCGACGGCACGGTGAGCTACGGCTCGTCCGACACCGCCGTTGCAACGGTTGCATCCGACGGCAAGGTGACGATCGTGGGCGCGGGCAGCGCAACCATCACCGCAACGGTCACGGACGGCGCGAACTACGCCTATGCCACCAAGACCGCGTCCTATACGCTGAACGTGTGGGAGCCGAAACTGATTTCGGTGGATACGCATATCACGGAAGACTCCCTGCCGTCCGGCACGGTCGTGAATACTGCCGGGTGGACGGTAACGGCGTATTATGCGGCGAAGGATACCGCGCTTCCTGCTGAAAACGATACCGACGAAGAATATAACTTTGCGGCAGACCCGAACTGGCACGTTGAATCGGGCGTCACGCCGTTCAAAGTCAACGGCAATGCGCCAAAAAATGAAACGATCGGCATATCCAACCGCAGTTTCATCGTAACATACAGCACGGCTCCGGCGGAAACGGTCACGATTCCGCTTTCTCCCTATAAGCTGACGGCGGATTCGCCGAACGGCGAAGTGATTTTCACCGTCGGTGAGGCGGAAACGGACGGCGCATACGAAGGACAGACGCCGATCACCGTGGAAGTTCTTCCGGATAACGGCTACACGGTGACGGATATCACCGCGAAATGCGGCGACACCGGCATTGCGCTGGAAGGCACCGGCAATACCCGCACCTTTACGATGCCGGCAGGCGACGTGAAGATCACGGTTACGTATAACGAAGATCAATATGCAATCACCGCATCGGCTGCCGAAAACGGCACGTTCACGGTGACCGTCAATAGTGCGGAAGCGGAAAAAGCGACTCCGGGCAGCGTCGTGATGATCAACCCGACACCGGCGGAAGGATATGGTCTTAAAGGCATTACGGTCACCAAGACCGGCAGCGATCCGGTCGAATACGTCGATGATTTCGGCACTGGCTTCGTGATGCCGGACTACCCGGTTACGGTCAGCGCCGACTTTGAGCAGATTCCGACCGATACGGCAACGGCATGGCGGCTGCTCAATACGGAGAATTATCCTGCCGGCTCCACGCTGTACACCGGTCGGTATTATCTGACCGACGATGCGGCGTTTGACGGCAGCGCCGTCGGCAACGGCTTGAGAATTGCAAACGGCGCAACGGTCTATATCTACCTCAACGATCATACGCTCAGCGCGACCGGCAAGGCGGCAAACGGCATGACCGGCGGCTTTGCGGGCATTTATCTGCCGAAGGACGCTACGATCTACTTTGTCGGTGACGGCGCGGTCAACGCCGTTGGCGGCAATGCGGCGGCAGGCACGGACGGTCAGAAGGGCACGGACGGCTATGCCTATGCCTCCTGCAGCAGCGGTCTTGCCGGCTACCTCGGCGGCACGCATACCAGTGCGCGCGGCGGCAAGGGCGGAGCAGGCGGCAACGGCGGCGGCGGTGCAGGCGCCGGTATCGGCACCAACGGCACGAACGGCGTTACGGCCTCCAATACCACAACGGTTAAGACGAACAACAACACGCCGGCAGAAGCCGGCACGGTGAACCTGCTCGGCAACGTCTCGCTGGACGGCAGCAAGGGCGGCGAAAACGGCGCGAACGGCGAAAACGGCGCGAACGGCGCGAATCAGAAGAAAACGGACTCGTTTAAGCGCTGGCCCTTCAAGACGAAGAAATGCTCCGCGTTCGGCGGCGGCGGCGCAGGCGGCTCCGGCGGCCAGGGCGGCTTCGGCGGCGCGATCGTCGGTGCAGGCGGCAAGGGCGGCAACGGCGGCGCCAAGGGCGGCAACGGCAACTCGGCAACGACCAGCAAGAACCACAACGCTTCCGCATCGGCTGCCACCGCAGCCGGCACGAACGGCGCAAGCAGCGTGAGCACGGCAAAGAGCGTGGTGCAGTATTACCTGCGCGGCGTCAATGCCGATACGACGGTTTCGGATAACGTCTTTGCCGTCGGCACGACGCTGACCGGCGCGGAAGGCGACGTTCTCAACACGCTGACGCTCAAAGCGTACTATACGAAGACTGCCTCCGATAAGATGACGAATTACGGCGGCGATACGGATACCGACTGGGCGGCGATCGACGTTCCGCAGGACAAGATCAATACCGTTTCGCTCACGAATCAGACCAATGCGGACGGCGCAATCGTTGCCGGCGGCAACAACGTTCTGGTTTCCTATGATCCGGGCTCGGTTTCCGATCCGATCACCACGGAGCTGAACGTTGCCGGCGAACAGAAGAACACGCAGTTTGTCGGCGCGGCAGGCGACTATAAGGACGTCAAGACCGTCAAGTTTACCACCTACGATAATAAGACCCATAAACTGACGGCGCTTTTTGATTTCAACGACGATTGGAACGCCACCTATGCGGTGCTTTACACGCCGTATCATACCTTCAAGGATAACAAGGTCACGAACAAGGACGGCTCCGCCGCCCCGGCGGAGTTTGCGCTGACCACGCCGTACGCCAACGCCAACAACTGGCTGCTCGGCGGTGCGGACAGCGCGGATCGCACGACCTATTTTGCCGATGCCGGCAAGGTTTTCGGCGGTGCGGCATATGCGGACGCGACTGCGTACAGCGCATGGCTCGGCAACTACGCCGACTTTGACAAGATCCAGGTCAAGAACGCCGGTCTCTATACGGTCTACGAGCGCGTTTTGGATTGGCAGTACGGCGCGGACGGCAAGTATACCGCTGCCTACAAGTACAATACCTATTACGTTTTGATCGAGCAGGCGGATCTCGCCATCGACCAGGCGACGGACACGGTCTATGAGCCGACCAAGGTGCAGGACCACAAGTTCACCCGTTTTGTGGAA
This sequence comes from Oscillospiraceae bacterium, assembly GCA_017444195.1. Lineage (GTDB taxonomy): Bacteria > Bacillota > Clostridia > Oscillospirales > Oscillospiraceae > RGIG3566. The sequence goes on along the minus strand of JAFSXE010000107.1, from coordinate 37,246 downwards.
GGTCAGAATGACGAACAGGTCTACGGCGCGTTCTCCTTCGACGCCGGACACGGCGAGAAGTGGGGCAACGATGAACACCTGATGATCAATGCCGCCACGCCGCTGCAGCGCGATCTGCAGTGGGAGTTCAACCTCTTCGGCGATCTCACGGGCGCGCAGGATCAGTATACGGACTTCGACCGTGCGACCGTTGCTTACGGCTCGAAGAACATGAACAACTACCTCTGCCAGAACGACGGACAGAGCGCGGTGGACCAGAAGACGTCGGACGGCGACGTGCAGAATACCTATTATAAAGGCGCAAACGGCGCGATTGCCTACCGCAATCAGGAAGTCGATCCCGATCCTGCTCCGAGCGGCGTCAACGTGATCCCCGGCGCAATGGATATCACGGTGAAGTACGTGGGCACGCAGGCGGACGTCAATACCGACGCCGGCAAGTCTGCAACCTTTGCGTCGGCAGCCTTCGCGAGCGAGCCGGTCACCTCCGGCTACCCCGGTCCGAACTACGCGAAAAAGAGCGAGGAAAACACCATCCGTTCCGTCTATGCCGAGGATCTCAAGATCAGCGGCAAACTGACGCGCAACGACCTCGGCTGGCGCGTGGTGAAGGGCGATAAGATCTCCGGCGATACACCTTACGGCAACAAAGTAACGGCTGCGCCGAACAGCGCGTATACGGCGGACCTCATTGACGGCGACGCCTATAAGGGCGACCTCTACGTGATTACCGTCATGGCGGGCGATACCGAAGTTGCTGCCGTCAAGTTTACGGATACGACGGCGAAGAACACGGTTGCCAACAAGATCTCCGAACTCACGGAGCGGATTTACGACGTCCTGCCCGCCTGTGAATTCTACGGCGTGGATTACTACACGGTGACGGTGGATTACTACGGTCTGTACTACACCACCGAGACCAGCGTTGCAGGACGCGCATCTGCGTGGAGCGGCGAAGAAGAATTCCAGTGGGTCGTTACCGGCGTGCGCTTCTATCTCGACGTGGAGCCGCGCGAAGTGACGCTGAAAGACACCGGCGACTTCGATAAGATTTACGACGGCACGACCGCGCTCGTTGCCCAGACGGTTGAAAGCGGCGACGTGACTGCCGCTGCGAAGTACATTACCGCGCTGACGACGGCTGCGCCGGCAACGCCCGACCAGTTCACGAAGAAAGCGGGCACGGCGCTGTATAACTATCTTGATCCGACCGGCGAGAACGCCATGCATCTGGAACTTGCGGGCGATTATGCCGATAAGAACAAGGGCGAGAACAAGAGCATTGCCGTTGCGGCGGCGCGTCTGCTGAAGACGGACGACACCATTGCAGCCGCAGGCGACAAGGTTGCCGCGCTGAACTACAAAATTGTGGACGGCAACGGCGAAGCGGACGGTATCGCTTCGGCGACCGGCAGCGTGGACGTGGCGCAGATGCACTTCACGCACGCTCCGTTCGGCGTGCTCACGGTCTATGATCTGACCTCGATGCACGAGGCATTCGGCATCCATGCAAAAGCCTATCTGCTGACGGCAAAAGCCGAGAACGGCTTCTATACCGCGCTCGATATGGCGCTGACCGAACTGGTTGAGGCGGACGACGCCGGCACGGATAGCTACGCGAAGTCTCTGGAGGAATACGACTACGCGGTGACCTATGCGATCAACACCTCGATCAAGTACGATCAGTATATGACCGACAAGACGCTGGAGATCGACGGCACGACCGGCGCGGTAACGCACGTTGCCCAGCGTTCGATCGGCAGCACGAACCCGGCGAACTTCCCGGCGATGAACGTTTCGATCGGCAGCTTCCCGAACTTCAAACTGGTTTCCGAGGATACTGCCGATGCAAACCTCAACGTCTGCGTGCAGGGCGGCGCGCAGAACACCAAGACCACGAGCGCCGAAAGCTGGCAGCACGTGATGCGCTTCCGCGTCAAGGGCAACGGCAACAACTACGATCTGCTCCTGCCGCTCGATCAGCTCAACGCCCGTCCTGCTCCTTCTGTGTTTGTCAACCGTTCCGGCGGCGTTGTCAAGACGGCGGACGAAGCGGAAAGCTATCAGTATATTGCCGTCTATCCCAACGGCGACAGCGCATAGTTTGAGTTCACGGTGCCGCAGAACAGTTATTTGGCGGACGTGAAGATCGTTGCCGTCAAGGTCGGCGGCGCGGACTACAAGACGACCGATAACGCGACGGCGGCGGTGCCGACGCTTGCGGCGCTGCTCGCGGATACCGAGAACGTCATCGGCTCGTTTAACACGCAGACCGATGCCGAAACCGGTATGAATCACATCGAAAATCCGCTGTGGCTGAGCCTGCACAAGGTGAACGGCGAAGACGCCGGCACGCTTGCTGCGGCGAACGATCAGGTCGGCGGCAGCACCTTCCGCTCTGAGCTGCGCACCGGCGAATGCACGCTGGGCGAGAACTTCGCCATCGCGGTCGTGCCGGTCATCGAGCCCTTCGGCGGCAAGCTGCTGGGCGATCATGAGACGGTCGTCGCGCCCGAAACGGCGTATGCCTCGAATCTCTCCGTTGAAAAGACGATCACGAGCGCGACCGACAGCACCCTGATCGACGGCGCGGAAGATACCGTCTATGTCAACTACAAGACGCTGTTTGACACCGCTGCCTACGGTGCGGATACTGCCGGTGACATCACCCTGAAGTATCAGGCGCCCGATGCGGACGGCGCAATCAACAACGGCGCGGCGGTGAGCAAGCAGGTGAAACTCGGCGCGAACAGCATGGCGCAGTTCAACAGCGTTGCTGTCGATACCGAAGCGGACGCGGCGTTCTTTGATCCTGCGAAACTGCTGCCCGGCACGGCGGTCACGGTCAGCATCAACCTGTGGCGCGACGGCGCTGCGGCAGGCGTCCAAAATGCGGACGCGGATGACCCCGACGTGTTTGACAGCGTGAGCTTCACTTGGACGGTCAGCGAAGAAGACTACTACAAACTCTTCCTGGATGACACGGTTGTGTTCCGTTCAAGCGACGCAGCCGAGGATCATACCAACGTCCTGGGCTATGCGCTGCCCGGAACGATCGACTTTGCCAACGTGACGTTCTACACGAATCATGCCGCAAGCACAACGAAAGCGGATGCGGCATGGTCCGTGAAAAACGAATTCAACGTTTTGAAAGCGTATGCCGGCACGTGGCATGATCTCGCCGGCGAAACGGTGGATACCAAGACGGCTGTTTCTGCCGCGGCAGGCGACGGCTTCTGCCTGAAAGCGGCTTCCCACACCGGCGGCGGTGGCGGCGGCAGCGTCGCAGCGCAGTATCCCGTTACGGTATCGAGCGCCGCACACGGCAGCGTGAAGGCGGATAAGAGCACGGCGTTCGCCGGCGCAACGGTCACCTTCACGGTCACGCCGGAGGACGGCTATCAGTTGAAGAACATCGTCGTAACCGATGCAAACGGCAAGGAAATCAGCGTGTCCAAATCGGGCAGCAGCCGCACGATCACCATGCCCAACAGCGCGGTAACGGTCAAGGCAACGTTCAGCAAGGTGCGCCTGTCGGCGGAAGAAACCGGCGTTGCGGATTGGCTGATCTGCGACGTGCACGGCGCCTATATTTCCGGTTATACGGACGGCACCGTGAAGCCGCAGGGCAATATCACGCGCGCGGAAGTTGCAATGATCTTCTACCGTCTGCTGAAGAACAAGGACGTGACGATCACCGCATCGTTTGCGGACGTGCCGAACGGCGCATGGTATGCCGAGGCGGTCAATGCGCTGGCGAACATCGGCGTGATCAAGGGCGTTGACGGCGATACCTTCGAGCCGGCGCGCAGCATCACCCGTGCGGAGTTTGCTACGATTGCAACGCGCCTGGCAAACACGGCTGAGGGCAAAGCGGAATTCACCGACGTGCCCGAAACCTACTGGGCATACGGCAATATCGCAACGGCTGCGGCATACGGCTGGGTCGATGGCTACGCGGACGGAACGTTTGTCCCGACGGGCAACATCACGCGTGCGGAAGTTGCGGCTATCGTGAACCGCATGATCGGCCGCACCGCCGATGAAGCGCATGTCCATGCCAACCCCGATAAGATCGAGCAGTTCACCGATTTGCAGGATGCGTCGAAGTGGTACTACTTCGACGTGGTCGAGGCAAGCAACGCGCACGACTTCACCAAAGAAGACGGCGCGGAGACGTGGAACTGACCAAAAAACCGTTTTAGCAAAAGGGCGGAAATCCCATTTGGATTTACGCCCATTGCGAATGCAACAGTCACGCGTGCGCAGATCGTCACGTTCCTCTATCGCGCATATAACAAAAAATAACATATAACAAAAGCGGTCATCTTCTTTTTGAGGATGACCGCTTTTTCGTTGCATAATCTCCCAAATATCGCAGATACTACCGATGCAAAATCAGAAGCAAAGGGAGTATTTGGCACATGAAAGCAACAGGAATCGTCCGCCGGATCGACGATCTGGGCAGAGTCGTCATCCCGAAAGAGATCCGCCGCACCCTCCGCATCCGCGAAGGCGACCCATTGGAAATCTACACCGAGAGCGACGGCGAGGTCATCTTCAAAAAGTATTCGCCGATGGGAGAACTTTCTTCTTTTGCGGCACAGATGTGCGAGTCCATTGGGCGCAACGCCGGACACATTGCGGCGGTTGCCGATCGGGACTGCATTATCGCCGTTTCCGGCGCGCCGAAAAAGGAACTGTTTGAAAAGGGCAATACGAAAGCGCTCGACGAAATGATGGAGCAGCGCAAGCACTATCTCTACCGCGAGGGCACGACGAAGATCCCGGCGGCGGAGGGCGTGGAGAAATACTATATCGGCGCGGCGTCGCCGATCCTCTCCGAGGGCGATCTGATGGGCAGCGTGATGCTGCTTTTGACGGAAAACGACGCGCCGCTCGGCGAGGCGGAACAGAAACTGACGCAGACGGTTGCCGGCTTTCTCGGTCGGCAGATGGAGTCTTAAAAAAGGAGGCAAACGCCTCCTTTTTTCTATTTTGAAAAAAGGGTAGATTTACCGATTAAAATTTGCTATAATAATACGAAAAAATGGGTGAGTGTTTGATTGGGGGCGACGGTATGGGGCTAAAATCGCTGCGCGGCAACGAGGAACTCAAACGCCGTTTGACCGCCGCGCTGGCGTCCGGCAAGACCGCGCAGAGTTATCTGCTCGTCGGTCCGGAGGGCTCCGGCAGACGCACGCTCGCCACGCTGCTTGCCGCCGCGCTGGAATGCACGGCGGACGGCGACAAGCCGTGCCTTGCCTGCCGCCAATGCAAAAAAGTGCTTGCCGGTACGCATCCGGACGTCGTTTGGCTGGGAAAGCGCGATAAGAAGCGGATCTCCGTGGACGAGGCGCGCTGGGTAAAAAACGACCTCTATGTTCGTCCCAACGAGGGGAAAAAGAAAATCTACGTCTTTCCGCCGACGCACCTGCTCGGCAGGGAAGCGCAGAACGCGCTCTTGAAGGTTATCGAGGAGCCGCCGGAATACGGCGTGTTTCTGATGCTGACCGCGCAGGCGGAGCAGCTGCTGCCGACGATCCGTTCCCGTTCGTCGGAGTTGACGCTTCTGCCCGTGCCGGAAGCGGAGGCGATGGACTGGCTTCGCCAAAACGCAAAGGGCGCGGATGACGCCATGCTCAGCGGCGCGTATGCCCGCGCCGGCGGCTATCTCGGCGCGGCGGCGCAGCTGCTGCACGGAGAAACGGATGAAAATGCGCGCGTACTCGCGGCGGCGTATGCCGACCGGGATCGCTACGCGCTGACGGAACGACTGTTCCGCATGGAAAAACTGAAACGGGAGCAGCTTATCGCGACGCTGGACGCGCTGCGGAAGATGCTTGCCGACGGACTTGCCGCAAAGTACGGCAGACGCGCCGTGGCGTCGGGGGAGAAACTCTCCGAAACGCGCACGGCGGCGGAACTGCTCAGCGCCTGCCGAATCGTGGAACAGGCGCTTGCTGCGGCGGATGCCAACGTCGGCGTCGGACACATCTGCGGCTGGCTTGCCACGCAGATGCGATAGAAGGGAGCCATTATGGAAGAACTGAACAAAGCGCAGCCCTGCCCGTGCGAAGGCGCGTGCGAAGCGTGCGGCGGGTGTGCGCCTGAAGAGAAGAAAACGAATGCCGTGCCGGTCACGGTTGTCAGCGTGCGCTTTCGCGAGGACGGCAAGGATTATTCGTTCTCGCCGGACAAACTGCAGATCAACGTCGGCGACGCGGTGATCGTGGATACGGCGCGCGGCGAAGATTTCGGCGTCTGCTCGGCGGGAAAGCACGACGTACCCGAATCGGAGATCGTGCAGCCGCTGCGGAAGGTGCTTCGCCTGGCGACGGATAAAGACCGCCGCCGCCGCGAGGAGAATATCGCGCTGGAAAAAGAGGCGTTCGGCGTCTGCCAAAAGAAGATCGAGGAAATGAAACTCGATATGCAGCTCGTTTCCACAGAGTGCGTTTTTGACGGCAGCAAACTGCTGTTCTTCTTCACGGCGGACGAGCGCGTGGATTTCCGTGAACTGGTCAAGAGTTTGGCGTCCTCGTTCCACATGCGCATTGAACTGCGTCAGATCGGCGTGCGCGACAAGGCGAAAATGGTCGGCGGACTCGGCATCTGCGGCAGACCGTTCTGCTGCAAGGCGTTTTTGGACGATTTCCAGCCGGTGTCGATCAAAATGGCAAAGACGCAAAACCTCAGCCTCAATCCCACAAAGATTTCCGGCACCTGCGGCAGACTGATGTGCTGTCTGAAGTACGAGCAGGACGCCTATGAGGATCTGATCAAGACTGTGCCGAAGCCCGATTCGTTCGTGGATACGCCGTCGGGGCGCGGCACGGTGACGGATATCAACCTGCTGCGGCAGAGCGTTCGCGTGCAGCTGGAAAAGTCGCCGGACACGTTTGTGACTTGCAAGGTTGCCGATATTTACGTTATTCGCAACGGCAAGGCGAAAAAGACGGACGAGCCGATTCCGGCGGATTTTGCGCCGATTTCCGGCGCACCCAAGAAAGCCGCCGTGCCGAAGGATGCGCCGATGCCGGAACTCCGTTTCCGCAGCAAGAAGAGCGACGCGCCGATGGAAGGCGCGCCTTCCGAGCCGGAAGAAAAGAAAAATGAGAAACCGCGCCGCCGCCGTCACCGCGGACACCGCGGCGGAGAAGGAAACAAACCGAAGGAGGGCGTCTGATGCAAATTTCTCAGACGGCATTGACCTGTACCCAGTCGCCGATGCGTAAGTATCATCCTTATGCCGTTCAGGCGGAGGCAAAGGGCAAAAAGGTCTATCATCTGAATATCGGGCAGCCGGATATTCCGACGCCGTCGGCGTTTTTTGAGGCGATCCGAAACTTTCACGAAGCGACTGTCGCCTATGCGCCGTCGCCCGGCATTCCCGAACTGCAGAAGGCGGTCTGCGATTATTATGCCAAAGTCGGCGTGAACTATCAGCCGTCGGACGTGCTGGTCACAACCGGTGGCAGCGAGGCGCTGCTGATTTCCATGGTCTGCGTACTCGGCAGAGACGACGAAATCATCGTGCCGGAGCCGTTCTATCCCAACTATCACACGTTTGCCACGCAGATCGGCGGCGTGCTTCACCCGGTTGCCACAACGCCGGAGAGCGGCTATCACTATGCGGATACCGCGCTTTTGGAATCGGCGCTCACGCCGAAAACGCGCGCGCTGCTTTTAACCAACCCCGGCAATCCCAGCGGAACGGTACTCACGGCGGAGGAACGCCGTCTGATCGCGGATTTTGTCAAAAAACACGATCTTTGGCTGATCGCCGATGAGGTCTATCGCGAGTTCGTCTACGGCGGCGAGCCGCTTTCGTCCTTCGGTACGTTTGACGATATTGCCGACCGACTGATTTTGATCGATTCCGTTTCCAAACGCTTTTCCGCCTGCGGCGCACGCATCGGCTGCTTGATTTCCAAAAACGCCGACGTGATTGCCAATGCGCTGAAGTTCTGCCAGTCGCGGCTCAGCGTTGCTACGCTCGATCAGATTGCGGCGACCGCGCTGTATTCAACCGAGGCGGACTACTTTGCGTCGGTGCGCGAAGAGTATCACCGCCGCCGCGACACCGTCGTGCGCAAGTTAAAGGAAATTCCCGGTGTTGTCTGCGAATGTCCGGGCGGTGCGTTCTACTTAATGGCGAAACTGCCCGTGGATGATGCGGAAAAATTCCAAATCTGGCTGCTGGAGCATTTCGACGATCACGGCGATACCGTGATGTTTGCGCCCGGTCAGTGCTTCTATGCAACCGAGGGACTCGGCAAGAGCGAAGTCCGTATCGCGTACGTGCTCAATCAGAACGATTTGGAGCGCGCCATGGATCTTTTGGCGCTCGGTTTGGAAGCGTATAACCGGGAAACGTCCGGGAAATAAAGGAAGGTAACGATATGAAAAATTGCAAGTTCTGCAACGCCGAGATGGAGGACGAACAGACCGTTTGCCCTGCCTGCGGCAAGGAAGAAACAGAAGAAGTTACGGAAGTAACGGAAGCAGCAGAGCAGGAAGAAGTTACGGAAGAAGCGGGAGCCGTGGAGCAGGGAGCGGTTACGGAAGAAGCGGAAGCCGTAACGCAGGAGGAAACTGCCGAAACGGCCGCCCCGACGGCGGAAAAGGTCAGTCCGGCGCGTCGCGTGGGCGCGTGGGTGCTGCTGGGACTTTTCGCGCTGGCGCTTGTTTTTACGGCGCTGATCTTTTTGAGCGCGCCGAAGAACGTTGACCCGGCAGCGACCCAATGGGTCACGATCCAGGACAGCGAAAGAAACTTCACGGCGGAAAACACCGAACACATGGAGGACGTCGTAGCAACTTGCGAAAAAGCCCCGACCGGCAATGCGTTTATCGACGGGCTGCATAAACTCGGCATCGGCGCGAAGAAAGAGAAACTGACCAACGCGACGCTGGCGCTGTTCTACTGGGACAGTTTTTACAGCATCTATAATCAGAACGCCTATTATCTGTCGCTGATGGGCATGGACCCTGCGGCGATGGAAAACTCCAAGACGGAGAGCGGGCAGACGTGGCAGGAATACTTCCTGTCCATTGCGCTGGATCATTTCCGCGAGCAGACGGCAGTTCGTTTTAAGGCAAAGTCGGATGGCTTTGCGCTGCCGAGCGACTATGCGGAAAACCTCGCCGCCATGCGTGAGGAACTCGAAAATATGGAAGACATTGAACAGCAGTTGCAAAACATTTACGGCGCCGGTATTACGCTGGAAGACTATCTTGCCTATGTTGAGGGCGGCTACTACTTCAATGCTTATCTGGATCAGTGCCGCGACAAAATCGAAATTTCGGATGCGGAACTGGACGTGTTCTACGCCGAGCATAAGGAAGAATACGAGCAGATGGGTCTGCAGACCGTGGATAAAAACGTCGTTTCCGTGCGGCACATCCTGATCCGTCCGGAAGACGCGGCTGACGAAGCGAGCTGGACGGCGGCGCAGACGAAGGCGAACGAGATCTATCAAGAGTGGCAAAACGGCGAAAAGACCGAGCAGTCGTTCGCCGCGCTTGCTTCGGAGCATTCCGAGGACAATGCCGCAAACGGCGGCTTATACGAGGGCGTTTATCCCGGACAGATGGTCGCGGCGTTCAACGATTGGTGTTTTGCCGACGGCAGAGTTTCGGGCGACAGCGGCGTGGTGCGGACGGAATACGGATTCCACATCATGTACTTTGTCGGCGAAGGCGATACGATCTACTGGCGTGACGTCGTACGGCAGAACATGGAGATTGAGCGTGTCTACGACATGGTAGATGAGCTCAAAGCGCAGTATGCGCTGAACTATGATCTGGATGCGATCACCATTCCGCTGCCGGAAGCGATTGCCGGACAGTCGCAATCGCAGGAAACGGACGAGCAGCCGCAGCAGCCGCAGGATGCGGATACTGCGCCGCAGGATGCGGAATTGCAGCCGGAGCAGTATGTTGAAACGGTTTCGGAGGATGAACTTGCCGATATGGGCTTTGACGTTGAAAGCGAGCAAACGCCTGCAGCTTCCGCCGGAATTGAAGACGGCTCGGCGCAGCCCGCGGCATAATTTTCGAAAACTTTGAAAAAAAGACTTGCAAAACGCGGCAAGATATGATACCATATCACAGCACGTGAAAAATCAAGGGTATTTATGCCCTTTTTCCAGACGAAGAAAGAGGTGAACAAAGTGAAGGAAGGCATCCATCCCGATTACGAGCAGACCACGATTCGCTGTGCCTGCGGCGCAGTCATTGAAACCGGTTCTACCAAGAAGGACATCAAGGTTGAGATTTGCTCCAAGTGTCACCCCTTCTATACCGGCAAGCAGAAGCTGGTCGATACCGGTGGCCGTGTTGACCGTTTCAACAAGAAATACGGTTTGAAGTAATCCGCTTGAGTCCGCACCGAATCGGTGCGGACTTTTTTATTCGGAGGCGCTATGGAGTTTCAGGAAAAGGTAACAAGCGAACGCGCCGTGCTGGCAGGATTGAACTGCGATCTGTTTACCGAAGCGGAAACCGCAACGGATGCAACGCTCGACGAGTTGGAAGCGCTGTTGGAAACGGCAGGCGGCGAATGTGTCGGCAAAGTGCTGCAAAACCGTCCGAAGCCCGATCCGCACAGCTTTTTCGGCGACGGCAAGGTGCAGGAGATCCGCGATCTGCTCGAATCGCAGCAGGCGTCGCTTTTGATTGTGGATAATGAGCTCGGTCCTTCACAGATCCGTGCGCTTGAAGAACTGACCGGCGTGACGGTGCTTGACCGCAGTGCGCTTATTTTGGATATTTTTGCGCAGCGCGCCAAGACGCGCGAAGGACGCCTTCAGGTGGAGCTGGCGCAGTATCGCTATCTTCTGCCGAAACTTTCGGGTATGGGAACGAGTATGTCCCGTCTCGGCGGCGGCATCGGCACGCGCGGCCCCGGCGAAACGAAACTGGAAACCGACCGCCGCCATATCCGTGCGCGGATCCAGCGGCTGGAAGAAGAATTGGAAGAGGTGCGCCGCGTCCGTGCGGTGCAGCGCAGCCGCCGGCAGAAGAACAATATCCCCGTCGTTGCGCTCGTCGGCTATACGAATGCCGGAAAATCCACGCTGCTGAACGCTTTGACCGATGCCGGCATCCCTGCCAACAACCGCCTGTTTGACACGCTGGACACCACAACGCGTCAATGGGAAGTAACCGATACGCTGACGGTGCTGCTTTCGGATACTGTCGGTTTTATCGCCAAACTGCCGCACCATCTGATCGAGGCGTTTAAGGCGACGCTCGAAGAACTGCGCTATGCCGACGCGCTGGTACACGTCGTTGACGTTGCCGATCCCGACCGCGAAGAGCATCTGCGCGTGGTGCAGAAACTGATCGGAGAACTGGCGGAGGAAGACACGCCGGTGATCTTGTGCTATAATCAATGCGACCGCATGAGCAAAGCGGATCTTCCGCACGACCCCGATGCGGTGTTTCTCTCCGCCAAAACCGGCGAAGGGATGGAGCAGCTTGCCGCGGCGGTGCAAAACGCCGCGTCACGCGGCAAGCGCCGCGTGACGCTGCTTTTGCCGTATGAGAAGGGCGGCATCGTGCAGACGCTGCACGATACGGCGCAGGTGCTTTCGTGCGACTATGAGCAAAACGGCATCCGCGTGGAAGCGATCTGCGATGAGGAAACGTGCGGCAGATTACGGGCATATTTGCAGTAACGGAGAGGACTATGGACGAGTATTTGGTCCCGACGCAGGAGGCGCACGCCGAGTTTACCGAGAAGCGTTCGCGTTTTATTGGGCATCTGTTTCCCGTGCCAACGGAAGCGGCGGCGCTTGCGCAGTTGGAAGCAATGCGCAAGCAGTATTGGGATGCGACGCATAACGTCTACGCCTACATTCTCCACGGCGGCGCAATGCGCTATTCCGACGATGCCGAGCCGCAGGGAACGGCGGGTATGCCGGTTTTGGAAGTGCTGCGCCGCGAGGGACTGGAAAACGTGCTTTGCGTCGTAACGCGCTATTTCGGCGGCATTTTGCTCGGCGCAGGCGGCTTGGTGCGCGCCTATACAAAATCGGCGCATCTTGCCGTGGAAGCGTCCGGCATTTCACAGATGCGGCTGTGGCAGACTGTGTTGGTCCCGTGCCCGTATCCGCTGTTGGAGCGCGTCAAGCAAACGGTCACGCAAACAGGCGGACAGATTTTCGATGCGCAATATGGTGCAGACGTCGCGCTGACGGCGGCGTTTCCCAAAAGTGACACACCGCGTTTTTTTGCAGAATTGACCGAACTTTCCGGCGGCAAGCTGACAGCTTCGGTGCTGGGAGAAGAATATCGCGCGATCCCCTTACCTAAGGAGGCGTAACGTATGACGATTCGCGAACGGATGGAAGCCGAGGAGATGACGCGCCTTGCCGAAGATGCGGCAAAGGCGGCGCTGTCGCGCGGCCGTGCGCGTGAAGAAGTGGAAAACGAAGTTCGCACCTGCTTTCAGCGCGATTCTGACCGCATCCTGCACAGCAAGTCGTTTCGGCGGCTGATGCACAAGACGCAGGTTTTTTTGCAGCCGGAGGGCGACCACTACCGCACGCGCATGACGCATACGCTGGAAGTTGCGCGGATCGGCAGGACGATTGCCCGCGCGCTGCGTTATAATGAGGATTTGACGGAGGCGATCGCCTTCGGACACGATTTGGGGCATACGCCGTTCGGCCACGCCGGCGAGGTCGCGCTGACCGAGATCACCGGCAAGCCGTTCCACCACAACGAGCAGTCGCTTCGCGTGGTGGATGTGTTGGAAAAGGACGGCGAGGGGCTGAACTTGACTTACGAGGTGCGAATGGGCATCGTCGGGCATACCGGCGACCGCGACCCGGAAACGGTCGAAGGGCGGATCATCCGCACAGCCGACCGCATCGCCTATCTCAATCACGATATTGACGACGCCATGCGCGCCGGCATCCTCTGCGAGGAGGATATTCCGCACGAGATTGCGCTGGTGCTCGGCAAAACGCACCGCGAGCGGATCAATACCTTGGTCGAGGATATGATCTATCAGACGATGGAGAGCGGCAAACTCGGTCTGCATACCGACGTTGCCGAGGCAATGGATGCGCTGCGGCAGTTTATGTTCGAGCGCGTCTACCGCAATCCCGTTGCCAAGGGCGAAGAAGCCAAGGCGAGGGATATTCTCAAACGACTTTACGAATACTATTCCGGCAACCCCGATCGGCTGCCGAAGGATTATCGTCCGCAATTGGATTTTGACGGCATCGAACGCGTGGTCTGTGATTATATCGCAGGTATGTCCGACCGATTTGCCGTCGATCAGTTCTCGGAGATTTTCGTCCCGATGGGGTGGCAGCTCCGATAAAACATCGATAAAAACAAGGAGAGGGGGCAGACCGTATGGCATTTCCGGCAGCGTTTTTGGACGAGCTTGCCGCACGCAACCCGATTGACGACGTCGTCGGGCAGTACGTCGCGCTTACGCGCAAGGGCGGAAATCTATTCGGACTCTGCCCGTTCCATTCCGAAAAGACCGCGTCGTTTTCCGTTTCGCCGGAAAAAGGCATCTACTATTGCTTCGGCTGCCATAAAGGCGGCGGCGCGATCCAGTTTATTATGGATATCGAAAACCTCGATTATCCCGATGCGGTGCGGTTTCTTGCCAAACGCGCCGGCATGGAGGTGCCGGACGATCGGCAGTATGAGTCCACGTATCGCCAAAAGGAACGGCTGTGGCTGCTCTGCAAGGACGCCGCGCGGTATTTTCATGCGCAGATGAAGGGCGATGCCGGCGAACCTGCGCGCGCTTATTTCTTAAAGCGTGCGCTCTCCGCTTCCACGGTGACGCGGTTTGGACTCGGCTTTGCGCCGGACGGCTGGTCGGGGCTGATCGACACGCTGACGGCAAAGGGTTATACGAAAGAAGAGATTTTGGCGGCAGGTCTTGCGTCGCGCAATCAAAGCAAGGGCACGATCTACGACCGTTTCCGCAACCGCGTGATGTTTCCGATCTTCGACGTGCGCGACAACGTGATCGGCTTCGGCGGCAGGGTGATGGACAACAGCACGCCGAAATACCTCAATTCGCCGGAAACGGTGATCTTCAACAAGCGGCGCAACCTGTTCGGACTGAATATCGCCAAAAAGAGCAAGTCGGATGCGATCATTCTTACCGAGGGCTATATGGATGCGATTGCGCTGCATCAATACGGTTTTGACAGCGCCGTTGCCTCGCTCGGTACGGCACTGACCGAGGAGCATGCAACGCTGCTTGCCAAGTATACGCAGAAGGTCGTACTGATCTACGACGGCGACGCCGCCGGACAGAACGCGACCTCGCGCGCCGCGCCGATGCTGGAAAAGGCGGGCTTGAGCGTGAAGATCCTGCGGATGGAGGGCGCGAAAGACCCGGATGAATTCTTGCGTACTTACGGCGCGGACGCTTTCCGTGCGCTTCTGCAAAAGTCGGAAAATCCGGCGCAGTACCGTCTGCAGTCGCTTCAAGTGAAATACAACGTCAAGGACGACGAGCAGCGCGTTGCGTTTTTGCGCGAGGCGGCGTCGTATATTGCGGGACTGCCTTCCGCGGTGGAGCGCGAAGTCTACGGCACGCGTGCGGCGGAGATCGCCGGCGTGACTGCCGCTGCAATGAAGACCGAGGTGGATTACGCCTATCGCCGAAAAGAGGCGGCGCGAAAGAAAAAACAGAATGCGCAGGATCTTGCGGCGGCGCAGAGCCGCCAGCCGGTCGTTCGCGGCATCCGCTATGACAACGTCCGTTCGGCAATGGCGGAGGAGGCGCTTTTGCGCGCCGTCTGCCGTGAGCCGGCGCTGCTTCGGGAAATCAGTCTCACGCCGGAGCAGTTTTCCTCGCCGCTGCTCGGCAAACTGTATGCCGCGCTGCGGACGCAGCAGGAAAACGATCTTGCGGTGGGTATCGCCAACCTCGGCGACGAATTCAGTAAAGAGGAAATTCAGCACGTGACCTATGTGCTGCAAAAGTCCGCCGAGCCGATCTCGGATAATGCGCTGCGCGATTATATCGCCATCATCGCGGAGGAATCCGCCGGCGCAGAGGAGAGCGGCGAAGCGCGGCTTCGCGCGGCATTGGCGCGGAAACGAAGGAAAGAAATATAAGAAAGCGGTGAGCGTATGGTAAACGAAATTGAAAAACTCGATCTTGCACCGGCAGGGAAGGAATTGCTCAAGGCGCTGCTGACGGAAAGCGCCAAGACCAAAAAGGTTTTATCAAAGAAACTGATTGACACGCTGGACGAGGCGGACGCGACCGAGGAGATCACCGAACAATTCTACGATATTTTGGAGCGTGCCGGCATCGAAATTGACGTTGCCGATATGCTCCCTGCAGAAGAATCGCAGGCGGACGACGATCCGACGGCGGGCGATCTTGCCGAGATCGAGGCCACGGAGGAAAGCGCTGCAGAGGATGAAGATACCCTCTCCGACGGGCTTTCTACGGACGACCCCGTTCGGATGTATTTGAAAGAGATCGGCAAGGTCGGTCTGCTCAGCGGCGATGAGGAACTTGAAATTGCCAAGCAGATTGCCGCCGGCGATGAGGACGCCAAGCGCAAGATGATCGAAGCGAACCTGCGTCTTGTCGTGTCGATTGCCAAGCGGTACGTCGGGCGCGGCATGTTCCTGCTCGATCTCGTGCAGGAGGGCAACCTCGGCTTGCTCAAAGCCGTTGAGAAGTTTGATTACGAAAAGGGCTATAAGTTCTCCACCTATGCCACGTGGTGGATCCGTCAGTCGATCACCCGCGCTATCGCCGATCAGGGACGCACGATCCGCATCCCTGTGCATATGGTTGAAACGATGAACCGCATTACGCGCACCTCGCACGAGATGGCGCAGGAGCTGGGGCGCGATCCCACGTCGGAGGAAATCGCACAGCGACTGGGACTGACCCATTCCAAGGTCGAAGAACTGATCAAAATCGCACAGGAGCCGGTTTCGCTGGAAACGCCGATCGGCGAGGAAGACGATAGCCATCTGGGCGATTTCGTCCCCAGCGGCGAAGACGCCAGCCCCGTTGCGCGCACCACGCAGACGATGCTCCATGAGCAGCTCGAAGAGGTCATGGAAACGCTGACGGAGCGCGAAAGCCGCGTGCTTCGGCTGCGCTTCGGTCTGGAGGACGGCAGGGTGCATACGCTCGAAGAGGTCGGCGATGCGCTCGGCGTCACGCGCGAGCGTATCCGTCAGATCGAAGCAAAGGCGCTGCGGAAACTCCGTCATCCGAGCCGCCGCAAAAAGTTGGAGGGCTTCAACAACTAATTACAAAATAGGACTTGACAACGGGCGAAAAATCCGTATCATAAAAAAGCACAGTACAACGGCGGAGCCGTTTTGGAGGGAAACGTATGTTTGAAAGAATCACTGCCTATTTAGCGGAGCAGCTTGATATTCCGCAGGAGGAGATCACGCGCGATACGACGTTTGAATCGCTCGGCGTTGATTCGCTCGATACGATGGAAATGGTCATGGATCTGGAAGCCGATCTCGGCGTGGAACTGGAGCTGGATGAGAAGATCACGACTGTCGGCGAGTTGGTTCAGTTTGTAGAAAAGAAACTCGATTGAGTTTTTTGTTCCGATCCGCGGCAAGGCTGCACTAGTCGGGGAGCCAGCGGTGCCTTGTGACCTGCAATCCGCTTAGCAGGGATGAATTCCCGCAGGAGGGTGCGACCGTGGTCGTCTGCCCGAAGTGCGAAGCGTTGAGGAGCCGGTCTTACGCAACGAGAAACCGCGAACCATGTCAGGCGGGGAACCGAGCAGCATTAAGCGACCCTTTTCGTGTGCCGTGAGCAAGCCGTCTCCGAGCCGAGCGCTTCGGTAACGGGCTGTTGTCTCATTCGAATACGGGTGTGCAGTCTTGCCGCGGATCGGAATTATGCCGGTGTGATGGAATTGGTAGACGTAGTGGACTCAAAATCCACCGCCAGCGATGGCGTGCCGGTTCGAGTCCGGCCACCGGCACCAAAAAGCGCCGCTAACGCGGCTAAGATAAGAGATAATGGAGAATAGATAATAGAGAATAGATACGAAACGCACCGCATCGGCGCTTTTGTACTATTCACTATTCTCTGTTATCTCTTATCTATTATCTGATGAGAGGAGAAGGATATGGCACAGGATAGCATACTACTAGAGAAATCGCTCCGTTTTGCCGCAAGGATTATTAAATTGCATCGCTATCTCACAAAAGAAAAACATGAGACGATCATATCCAAACAAATCATCCGCAGCGCGACATCCATTGGTGCCAATGCGAATGAAGCAATCTATGGGAGCAGCAAGGCGGATTTTCTCGCCAAGTTGCAAATATCGTTAAAAGAGACAGCCGAAACGGAATACTGGCTGCGTTTGTTGCAGATGTCGGACTACCTTACGGAAGCAGAGGGAAAATCGCTTCTTTCAGACTGCCTTGAGATTAAAAAACTGCTGATTGCGTCGATCAACACGGCAAAAGCAAACACATAGTGATTCATACACAGCATAAAAGAACGGAGCAATCCTTTTGGATTGCTCCGTTCTTTTATGCTGTGTATCTGATCCAAACCCTGGAAAAAGTCATCATAGGTACAGTTATAAATCTTTCGCAGGGCGATCAGTACGCTCGCACGTATATTCAGTTCATCGGATTCATATTTTTCATACGTCGTGCGCCCGATATCGCATCCACGGCGTTGCAGTTCCGCGCAAATCTTCTCTTGGGAAAGATGGGCTTCTTTTCGCAGTCTACGCAAATTGCTGCCCATGTTTCGATCACGCTGTATCTTTTGTTCCATACGCTTCACCGCCAGAATTGAAACTCTAATTCAAAATGGAGCAAACCGCTTTTTTACTGGGTGGTTATGGGCGGTTTGATATCTTGGCGGCGAAAAGTGTTCATAAAATGAAGCAACGCTATTCGGATATTGAAGCGGTGTTGGTCGTGCCGTATCTTGACCGAAGATATGATGTGAAACTCTATGATTATACACTATATCCGCCATTGGAAAGCGTCCCGCGGCGGTTTGCCATTTTAAAGCGAAACGAGTATATGGTCGATCTTGCGGACATTGTAGTTGCATGCGTAGAACATGATTGGGGCGGCGCAGCGCAAATGCTGGACTATGCAAGACGCAGAAAAAAGCAGATTCTCTCCCTTTTATCATCAAAGCCCAATCAACGAAACTATACGCAATTCAAAAATTGAAATAAACCCACCGACATACGTTCTGTCGGTGGGTTTACTGTTCGGCTTCATCCGTGCTTAATTCAAGGTTGTCAAACGCGAATTGCAATGCCTTGTTGATCAGCTCATTTCGCGACCGGCCGCTTTTTCGTGCGATTTCTTCGATGTAATCGTTCAACTCCGCATCAAGCCGCACGGTCAGCGTAACGGAACGCTCTGTTTTTGGGGTGATGATGAACTTGTTCGATTTTTCTTTCATTTTCATTACCTCACTAATACTATTTTACTGCTTAATCTATTTTGCCATAAGAACACAATTTGTATTCTAAAATGAATAAAAAATAATTGACAAAATAATTGCAGTTTGTTATAGTGGTTGTGCTTTTATCAAGCAAACAAAAACAGAAAGGAATCGAAAAAATGAAACACATTACAAAAATTTCGGCATTTCTTTTGGCTGTCGCGCTGCTTGTCGGCGTTTCAGTCTCCGCGGTGGAGGTCAAGAATTACTCCGAGAATGTTAAGGTTTTGCTGAATGGAACGGATTTGTTTGCGGGCAGTACTGCAAAACCGGTCATTATCAACAACCGCTGCATGGTCCCCGAGCAGCCGCTTTTTTCAAAACTGAGCAGCATTCAGGAGTTCCCGGAAGTGGGCTTTGCGAAAGAAGGCGTGGCGCCTTATAAGGAATTCTTTGCTGCGCAAGGTGGCGATTTTTCCGTTTGGCTCTATCTTAATGATACGAAGATTCATGCTGGTTGGTCGGATGGCAAGACCATTGATGCGGGTACGATCGATGTTCCGGCAACAACCTACAACGGAACGACATATCTTCCGCTTCGTGCTTTCATTGAAAAATGCTATGGCGGCAAAGTCAATTGGGATGCTGCAAGCAGAACTGTCAGCGTGACGGTCAGCAAGGAAGATGAAGGCGAAGTTTGGGCGCAAGCGTATAGCAGCGTCCAGAGTCAAGGTGCGACATCCAACGTTGAAATAAGTGAGGATAAAGCCAAGGAAGCAATCGGTGAGTTTTCGGGTGTTAACACGAACAACCTGATTTGTGATGGCAAATATACAGTTGATGGAAAGACATATTATCAATTCCGTTACATTGACAATATGGGTGATCATACAACTACTTTGACGCGGTTTGTTGTTGCTGTTGATGGTTCGGATGTTTTTGAGGGCACATGTGATCAGGGCAAACTTGTGCGCTATTGATTGGTGCCATGCAGATCATAATTGCCGCAAGCAAGCCAAATAGAACTGAGACTCGCTCTATCGGAGGTTGTTATGTTAAGAATTAAAAAAGTTCTTTCTGCCATTTTGACCGTTGTGTTATCTATGCAACTTTTGGTGGGAATTACTGTGTTTACCAGTGCCTCAGAAACCTTTAAACCGGCATGGCCAATTCATTCCGACCGCATCTATTACATTACATCTATTGATTATTACAGGAGTGGGTCAACGCACAACGGCATTGATATTGGCAATCCCGGATGGGAGGGTGAAGCAGTTTACCCTGTTGCCGCAGGTACGGTTACCGATGCTGGCTATGAAAAATCAATGGGTTATTACGTAAAAATGGAGCATAATATCGAAGGAACAAAATACTATTCTCGATATATGCACTTTCGTAATGGTACAATAGGAAGCTCATTGATTGGTAAGTATATTGATACCAATACCCAAATTGGCGAAATGGGCAACACGGGTGAGTCTTATGGCGCTCATTTGCACTTTGATATTGCAAACACAAATACGGGATATCTTTCGGCAATTCGCGGAAAGACCTTCGAGTATTACATGGACAACCCCGCGGCGTTAAAAAATGTACGTTTTAGTAGTGCATGGACAGGTAGTAAGGGAGCAAAAAACAGCCAATATTGGAGTTGGATTGTAAATAATTCGACAATAATCAATGGCGATTATGCACTGAATTCACATACCCACACCTATAACGCTTCCGGTCTGTGCACGAATTGCGGCGAGTTCAAACCGAATCAGAACGACAATGCGCCGCTGGATAAGCCGGGCGTCTATCAGACCACGGCAGCGTCCAACATCAAAGCCGCGCCGTATGCTGCGGCTGGGAATATGACGTCGGGAACGCTACCGAAAGGAACGCAGGTCTCCGTGGCCGGTGCGGTTGTGAACGGCTTGGGCAACACGTTCTATCACGTGACCTACAACGGCGTATCGGGTTATATTTCCGCAGATCGTTTGTCGCTGGTTAAGAATATTGACTCCACGCTGACGATTAATATAACCAGCTATCCGACCTCGCTCAACGTCGGCGGCAGCTACGGCTTGCGCGGCTCGGTGACTTCGAACTATAATATCACCAAAGTCACCGGCGCAATCATTAACGCATCGGGTCAGACGGTGATGTCAACGACAGATACGCCGAATGCTACGTCGATGGACGTTCGGTATGCAAATCTGAATAACAATCTCGTGTTTGGCAATTTGAAGGCAGGCACGTACACGCTGAAGATCGTAGCGACGGACACCAAAGCCAGCAAAACGTGGACGGCGAGTTTTACCGTTGGCAATCCGTCCGCTTCTGCTGCGCCTGCTCCGACGCCTGCTCCTGCATCTGCGGCATCTACGCTGTCGATCAACATGACCAGTTATCCCACTTCGATCAACTATGGCAGCAGTTACGGTCTGCGCGGCTCGGTGACGTCGAATTACAACATCACCAAAGTTACCGGCGCAATCATCAATGCGTCCGGACAGACGGTGATGTCCACGACGGATACGCCGAATGCTACGTCGATGGACGTTCGGTATGCAAATCTGAATAACAATCTTGTGTTCAACAGATTGAGCAGGGGAACGTACACGATGAAAGTCGTGGCGACAGATATAAAAACCACGAAGACGTGGACGACTACTTTTACCGTTAAATAAGCCTATTACAGCAAAAAAACAGGCAATCCGACGCAAATCGGATTGCCTGTTTTTTCGTTTTTATTTCATCACGTACAGCACGCCGAGGGTGCCGGGACCGCAATGGCTGCAAACCGTGCAGCCGGCGTGAGTGATCAAAATCTCTTTGAAATAATGCCGTTTTTCCACTTCCTGCTGCGCCGCCTGAAGGATCATATCCGTCACGCCCGAATGGGTGATGAATACGCGGTCGGGACGGATCGCTTCCAGATCGGCAAGCTCGTCGTTCACGTACTGGCGGATGCACTTTTCCATATTGCCGCGATACTTTTTCGCGACTGCCATCGCGCCGTCCGTCACGCGGATCGAGGGCTTCAGATTCAACAGATTGGCGCCGAGCGCGGCAACGGTAGAGCATCTGCCGCCTTTGCGCATATAGGCAAGCTGTTCAAGGACGAAACTGGCGCGCACCTTATCCGTATCCTTGCGGAGCTGCGCGGCAATGGCTTCCGGCTCGCCGCCGGCTTTCACCGCGTCCGCCGCCATCAGCACCAAGTGTCCGTGCCCCGTGGAGAGGTTGCGCGAGTCCACAACGTAGACGCCGTCAACCTCTTGCGCGGCAATGCAGGCGTTTTGATACGTTGAGGAAAAGTGCGCGGAAATGCAAAGATGAATGACCGCATCTGCTTCTTTGCGAAGTTCGGTGAAGAAATCCAGATAATCCGCCACGTTTGCCGCCGCCGTGGAGCAGAGGTCGCCGCCGTTCGCTACGTGCGCATAAAGGTCGTTCGGCTGGATATCCACGCCGTCGCGGAACATTTTGCCGCCTTTATTGACGTAGAGCGGCATAATGCGGACGTCATAGCGGCGCGTCAGTACCGGACCGAGATCACAGGTGCTGTCGGCGCTGATGAGAATTTTCATAAACGGAAACTCCTTTGTTCGGATAGCGTTATTGTATCAAAAAAGGTCGAAAAGTGCAACTACATCACAAAACCGCCGTTGACGGACAGAATTTGCCCCGTGACAAACGGCAGATCGGCAAGCTTGACGATGGCGTCCGCCACGTCGTCGGCCGTGCCGTTCCGACCGAGCGGCGTTGCATCCTTCAATTCGTCAAGCACCGCGCTGTCCAGGTTTTTGCACATATCGGTCAAAATCACACCGGGCGAAACGCAGTTGACGCGAATGTTGCTCGGACCGAGTTCCTTTGCAAGCGCCTTGGTCAGCGCGATGACCGCGCCTTTCGTTGCCGAATACGCCGCTTCGCACGATGCGCCGACCTCGCCCCACATGGAACTGACGGTGACGATGCTGCCGCACTGCTCATGGAGCATCGAGGGCAGCGCGGCGCGAACGGCGTGAAAAACGCCGTCCACGTTGACGGCGAAGAGCCGCCGCCACTCCGCTTCCGAAATCTCGGAGATCAGACCCATATGACTGATGCCGGCGCAGCAGACTAAGACGTCGGTGCGCGGAATCGAAGAAAACGCCGCCGCGACTGCGGCGCTGTCCGCTACGTCGCAGCAGACAGCCTTTGCGCCGGTTTCTTTTGCAAGCGCGAGCGCTTCCGCTTCGTGCCGGTGATAGAAAAACGTAACGGCATCGCCGCGCGCGGTAAAGCGGCGGACGACCTCCGCGCCGATGCCGCGGCTGCCGCCGGTGACGGTAACAAACATAGCAATCCTCCAAAAAAAGACGGGAGAGCGGCGCTCTCCCGTCTTTTCTTACCTTTAGCGTCGGCGTGTCTTGGTCTTGTGCTCGTATTGGCGAACACCGGAAATCTTGCTGTCGGAGTCCGCAAGGAATCGCTTGACCATATCATCGAACGTCGGCGGGCCCGACGGCGCTTTTTGCGCTTTCGGCGCGTCCCGACGCGGCGCGGCAGGCGCAGGCGCAAGCGCGCGCTTGATCGAAAGGTTGATCTTGCCGTTTTCCGTGCCGATGACCATGACCTTTACGTCCTGCCCCTCGGTCAGATGCTCATGGATATCGTTAACAAACGTCCGTGCAACCTCCGAGATATGCACCAACCCCGTTGTGCCGTCCGGCAGGGCAACAACTGCGCCGAAGTTGGTAATCGTTTTAACTTTTCCTTCCAAAATCGTTCCGACAGTTAACTCCATAAATGTATCTGTATCCTCCAAGTTTTCAGTTGCCGACATCGTGGAATACGATTTCGCCCGAGGCGATCATGCCGAGTTTTTTGCGCGCGGTATCTTGGATACCTTCATCGGTATCCAGCGCGTCAATATCCTCTTGCAGACGCTGGTTTTCCTGCTCTGCGGCTGCGACTTTTTCGGACAGTTCCGCCGCCTGCGTTTCTTTTTCGCGAATTTCCGCGTGAAGATTCAGCAGCGTTACCGTACCGTATGCGACGAACGCCAGTACTGCCAGACGAAGAAGCCAGGTTTTCATTGCGCACCCCTCCGAACGTTAGACCGCTTTTCCACTGTTGCACCATAATAGTAAACCATTTTTTGAAAAAAGAAAAGATTTTTCTTCCGATTTTTTCAAAAAAAACGAAAAATTTTTGAAGCGGATGAAGGAGTGTTCGCAGCAAAAATGACAAAACGCGCTCCAATCGGCACAAAAGCGCCAAAACGAGCGGACTGACTGCGCCGAAATAGACGGCCGCGCCAAGTGCCGCACCGAAAAGCGAATACAGCCGCAGCAGCCCGTTTCCTGCGCTTAGTCCGAACAGCACGAGCGCAGTAAACGTTATGCAGCCGTAAAGAATATCCAGCGGCACGGTCAAGTGCGGCGCGTGGCGGCGCAATCGGCGGAAAACGTCATAGACGACGCCGAGCAACGCGCCGAGCAGACCGGAGAGCAGAAATTGTACCGCCTGTTCGGCAACGGGTAAATTCAGCGCCATTACCAGATCCGCCCGAACAGACCGCGCCGCGGCGGCGTATCGTCTTCGTAGGTCAGCGCGTCGATCACGCCGTCCACGGCGACCTCGCCGCCTTCAAGCGACAACGCTTTCAGATGCAGCCCCTGTCCGCGAACGACCAGCGTTCCGCGCACGGTGATCAGCACGATCATCGCTTCGTCAAAACTCTCCACGTCCTTCACGCCGCTGACGTTCAGCCGACTTCTGCCGTCCAGCATCAGTTTGTGCGGCAGTTCGGCGGCAGGCAGTTCGTTGATACTTCCCATGGTAGTCACCTCTTGCATGATTCTGTTGGCAATCTATTCCCATTTCTTTTACAATATGACGCGCGAGCAAAAAAGATTGAACTTTTT
Organism: Oscillospiraceae bacterium; assembly: GCA_017444195.1. GTDB lineage: Bacteria > Bacillota > Clostridia > Oscillospirales > Oscillospiraceae > RGIG3566. The sequence goes on along the minus strand of JAFSXE010000107.1, from coordinate 12,922 downwards.
TATTTTTTTAAGAAAAAACTGTTGATTTTTTACCGAGAATATCATAAAATAGCGTTTGGACTCACAGGTCCCGGAAAGGGAAGGATCAAGCATGCTGCATATCGTTTTGGTAGAGCCGGAAATTCCTGCGAACACCGGCAACGTCGCGCGTACCTGCGCGGCTACCGGCGCGCATCTGCACCTGATCCGGCCGCTCGGCTTTGACGTTTCCGACGCCGCCGTGCGCCGCGCAGGGCTGGATTACTGGCCGCTGGTCCATCTGACGATCCACGACAGCCTGCAAGACCTTTTTGCGCAGGAAAAGCCGCAGTCCTATTGGCTTTTTTCCACGAAAGCGCCGCGCATCTATACCGAAGTTTCCTATTCGGAGGATGCTTGGCTGTTCTTCGGCAAAGAAACAAAGGGACTGCCGGAGGATTTTCTCCGTGCGCATGCGTCGCATTGTCTGCGCATCCCCATGCGCGCCGAAGCGCGCAGCCTGAATCTCGGCAACTCCGTGGCGCTCGTAACTTACGAGGCGCTGCGGCAGCAAAACTTCCCCTACCTGATCGGGCAGGGGCGAATGATTGAATGGGAAACATAAGAAAGGAAGGAATACGATGAACTATAACAAGAAATCCGTGCGCGATCTTGCTCCGGCCGAACTGCAGGGCAAAAAAGTCCTCTGCCGCTGCGATTTCAACGTGCCGATCAAAAACGGCGTCATTACCTCCGACGTCCGCATCAAGGCGGCGCTGCCGACGGTCAAGTACCTGCTTGAAAACGGTGCGGCGGTCATCCTCTGCTCGCACCTCGGCAAGCCCAAGGGCGAAATCAAGCCGGAACTTTCGCTGAAGATCGTTGCCAAGCGCATCAGCGAACTGCTCGGCAAGGAAGTCAAGATCGCCGAGGCGCTGGAGCCGCTGTCCGACGAGGCTATCGAGCTGGCGAAAGCCATCCGACCGGGCGAAGTCATGCTGCTGGAGAACCTGCGCTTTGAAAAGGGCGAGGAGAAGAACGATCCTGCGTTCGCGCAGAAGCTGGCGTCGCTCGCCAATCTGTACGTTTCCGATGCGTTCGGCACGGTGCACCGCGCCCACGCTTCCACCGCCAGCGTTGCCGACTATCTGCCAGCCGTCTGCGGCTTCCTGATCGAAAAGGAACTCGGCGTGATGGGCAAGGCGCTTGCCGATCCCGACCGCCCGTTCGTCGCCATCCTCGGCGGCGCGAAGGTTTCCGATAAGCTCAACGTTATCGCCAACCTGCTGGAAAAGGTCGATACCCTGATCATCGGCGGCGGCATGGCGTATACGTTCCTTGCCGCCAAGGGCTACGGCGTCGGCGGCAGCCTGCTCGACAGCGAGAAGATCGGCTACTGCAAGGAAATGATGGACAAGGCGGCGGCGAAGGGCGTGCAGCTCCTGCTGCCGGTCGATACCGTCGTTGCCAAGGCATTCCCCGATCCGATCGACGGACCGATTGAAGTCAAGACCGTTGCGGCCGACGCGATTCCGGCGGATATGCAGGGTCTCGACATCGGCGAAAAGACGCGCGAACTGTTTGCGGCGGCTGCCAAGAGCGCCAAGACCGTCGTGTGGAACGGACCGATGGGCGTGTTTGAAAACCCGACGCTGGCGCAGGGTACCATCGCCGTGGCGAAGGGTCTTGCCGAGTCCGGCGCGGTGACGATTGTCGGCGGCGGCGACAGCGCGGCTGCCTGCGAGCAGCTCGGCTTTGCCGAGAAGATCACCCACATCTCCACCGGCGGCGGCGCTTCGCTGGAGTTCCTGGAAGGCCGCGAACTTCCGGGCATCGCCTGCCTGCAGGATAAATAATCAAGTAAGGAGCAACCCAAGATGAACAGAAAATACCGCAAGACGGTCATCGCCGCCAACTGGAAAATGAACAAGACGCCGTCCGAAACCAAGGCGTTTTTCACCGAGTTTAAGAATCAGATGCCCAAGGGCCGCTGGTGCGACATCGTGGTCTGCGTGCCTGCCGTGGATATCCCGGCTGCCGTTCGTGCGCTGCGCGATACACGTGTGGGCGTGGGCGCTGAAAACTGCAACGCCAACGCTTCCGGCGCCTATACCGGCGAAATCGCCGTGAATATGCTCGTGGATGCCGGCTGCAAATACGTCATTATCGGTCACTCCGAGCGCCGCGCCATGGGCGAAACCGACGCGGACGTGAATGCGAAGATCCACGCCGCCCTCGGCGCGAACCTGATCCCCATCGTCTGCGTGGGCGAGAGCCTGGAGCAGCGTGAGGCGGGCATCACCGACGAGTGGATCACCATGCAGATCAAGGCGGCGCTTGCCGGCGTTGCCGTGGAGAAGATCAAGAAGATCGTCGTTGCCTACGAGCCGATCTGGGCAATCGGCACGGGCAAGACTGCTACGCCGGATCAGGCGGAGCAGGTCTGCCAGATGATCCGCACGGTCATCCGCAAGATGTACGGCGCGGCAATCGCTCGCGGCGTGTCCATCCTCTACGGCGGCTCGATGAACGAGAAGAACGCCGAGGAACTGCTGGCGCAGCCGGATATCGACGGCGGACTCATCGGCGGCGCGTCGCTCGTCTCCGAGAAGTTTGTCAAGATCATCGAAGCGGCCAATCAGCCGATTGCGTAAGTTAAAAAGCAAAACCGTCCTTTGGGCGGTGCAGATTAGGGATTATGCAGCCGTAAAGCGGATCTTTTTGCGCAAACCTGCGTTATCAAAAGAGGGAATCCACAAAGGATTCCCTCTTTCTCTGCCTTGTCTTGCACAAAAATCTCTCGCTTTACGGTGCTGCGCAGTTTTGAAGCTGCAATTTTTCGTCCGGACAAAGCACAAAAATGAGGTCATCCGACAGGATGACCTCATTTTTTAATGCAGTACGGGCGGAAAAGGGCGGTTCAAAACCTACATACTCCCTAATCTGCGCCGCCCCTATGAACGGACGGTTTTGTTTTGCTTGTCTTTCTCCGGGAAATGTGATAGAATACAATTAATTTGGAATGATATGCCCAAGGAGGAAAAACTTATGTGCAAGGATTGCAAAAAACCGTTTTTTATTACGACGCCGATTTACTACCCTTCGGACAAGCTGCATATCGGTCACACCTACTGCACCGTGGCGACGGACGCCATGGCGCGGTACAAACGTCTGTGCGGCTATGACGTGCTGTTTTTGACGGGTACGGACGAGCACGGACAGAAGATTGAACTCAAAGCAAAAGAAAAGGGCGTTACGCCGCAGCAGTTCGTCAATGAGATCGTCGAGGGCGAGGGCGGCGTCAAGGATCTGTGGAAGCTAATGAACATCTCCAACGACCGCTTTATCCGCACGACCGATGATTATCACGTTGCCGCGATCCAACGCATTTTCAAGAAAATGTACGATAACGGCGATATCTATAAAGGCGCGTACAAGGGCAAATACTGCACGCCCTGCGAATCGTTCTGGACGGAGAGCCAGCTCGTGGACGGCAAATGCCCTGACTGCGGCAGGGAAGTGGTGGACGCGGAGGAAGAGGCGTATTTCTTCCGTCTGTCAAAGTATGCCCAGCCCGTCCGCAAACTGCTGACGGAAACCGACTTTTTGGAGCCGAAGAGCCGCGTCAACGAGATGGTTGCCAACTTCATCGACCCCGGCCTGGAGGATCTTTGCGTCAGCCGCACGAGTTTCACTTGGGGTATCCCCGTCGATTTCGATCCGGGTCACGTCGTCTACGTTTGGGTGGACGCACTGTTCAACTATCTGACCGCGCTCGGCTACGAAAATGACCGCTACAACGACGTGGACAAGTATTGGCCTGCCGTGCATTTCGTGGGCAAGGAGATCGTCCGCTTCCATTCGATCATTTGGCCGGCGATGCTGATGAGCGTTGCCATGCCGCTGCCGACGAAGGTCTACGGGCACGGCTGGCTGCTGCTCGACGGCGGCAAAATGTCCAAGTCCAAGGGCAACGTCGTCGATCCGTACCTGCTCGCCGAGCGCTACGGCGTGGACGCGCTGCGCTACTTCCTGTTGCGCACGTTCCCGTTCGGCTCGGACGGCAACTTCTCGAACGAACTGCTGATCGGCACGATCAATACCGATCTCGCCAACGATCTCGGCAACCTTGTCAGCCGCACCTGCGCGATGGTGCAGAAATATTTCGGCGGCACGCTGCCTGAAGCGCAGGAAGCCGACGAAACGCTCGACGCGCCGCTGGTGGAGCTGGCGTCCGGACTGCGTGACCGCTATGAAGCGCAGATGGAAAAGTATCAGTTCCAGAACGCGCTCGCGGAAGTGATGAAGGTCATTTCGCGCGCCAACAAGTATATCGACGAAACCACGCCGTGGCTGCTTGCCAAGGACGAGGCAAAACTGCCGCGTCTTGCGCGTGTGATGTATAATCTGCTCGCCACGATCCGCATCTGCGGCATCCTGCTTACGCCGATGATGCCGACGACGGCGGATACGATCCGCGACCGTATCGGCGCGGACGTGTACGATTGGGATTCCGCGGCGACGTTTGACGCGCTGCCGAAGACGGCGACGGTGAAGATCGGCGATCCGCTGTTCCCGCGCATTGATATGGAAAAGGAACTTGCGGAGTTGGAGGCGATCCACGCTGCGGCGAACAAGCCGAAAAACGCCGTGGAAATTGAGCCGCTTGCGACCGAAAACGTGGATTTCGACACATTCTGCAAATCGGATTTCCGCGCCGTGAAGGTCAAAGCGTGCGAGGCGGTCAAAAAGTCCGAAAAACTGCTCCGCTTCACGCTCGACGACGGCACCGGCACGGATCGTCAGATCCTGTCGGGCATCCATAAGTTCTATGAGCCGGAGCAGCTCGTCGGCAAGACGCTCGTTGCAATCGTCAATCTGCCGCCGCGCAAGATGATGGGCATGGAGTCCTGCGGTATGCTGCTTTCCGCCGTGCATCAGGAAAACGGCGCGGAGAAACTCAACCTTGTGATCGTAGATGACGCGATCCCTGCCGGCGCGAAGCTCTGCTGATGAAAAAGACGCTGACGGATGGATTGCCTGCCATCGGCGCAGCGCTTTCCGATGCGCAGATCGATACGCTCTGTCGCTTCGGAACGGCGCTGCTCGAAAAAAACAAAGTGATGAACCTGACCGCGATCCGCGATGAAGCAGGCGTCGCCACGCTCCATTTTCTTGATTCAATTGCGTTGCTGCGTGCCGCGGATTTCAAAGACAAGACCGTGGCGGACGTCGGATGCGGCGCCGGATTTCCCGGCGTTCCGCTGAAGATCGCCGAACCGTCGATTTCCCTTACGCTGCTCGATTCACTCGGCAAACGCATGGCGTGGCTGCGTGAAATCCTGCCGGAACTTTCGGTGGAGGCCAACGTTGTGACGGCGCGCGCCGAAGAGTATGCAACCGCCCACCGGGAGCAGTTTGATATTTGCACGTCCCGTGCCGTTGCGCGGCTGAACGTGCTGGCGGAGCTGTGCCTGCCGCTGGTGAAAAAAGGCGGCATGTTTCTTGCAATGAAGGGCGCGCAGGCGGAAGAAGAACTGCGCGAGGCGGAACATGCAATCGCCGTGCTCGGCGGAACGGTGGAGGAAGTCTATGACTACCCCTGCGGCGATGCGGTGCATTACGTGCTTTGCATTCGCAAAACGCGCCCGACGCCGACGGACTATCCGCGCGCATTTGCCAAAATCAAGCAAAAACCGTTGTAAAAGAGGAAAGAAGGCTGAAAATGGACTTTGTGCTGCATGCGCCGTTTTCTGCTACGGGCGATCAGCCGCAAGCCGTGGAAAAACTGGTTTCCGGACTGCAAAACGGCATCGACGAGCAGATTTTGCTCGGCGTGACCGGTTCGGGCAAGACGTTCACCATGGCGAACGTCATTGCAAAGATGAACCGTCCCACGCTTGTGCTGGCGCACAACAAAACGCTGGCGGCGCAGCTCTGTTCGGAGTTCCGCGACCTTTTCCCCGAAAACGCGGTGGAATATTTCGTTTCGTATTACGATTACTATCAGCCGGAGGCGTATATCGCCCATACGGATACCTATATTGAAAAAGATTCGTCGATCAATGACGAGATCGAACGTCTGCGCCATTCGGCGACGTCGTCGCTCTTTGAACGGCGGGACGTGATCGTCGTCGCGTCGGTCAGCTGCATCTACGGCTTGGGCGATCCGATCGACTACAAAAATATGGTCATATCCCTGCGCACGGGACAGACGCGCGACCGTGACGAGCTGCTTGCCACGCTGACTTCGATCCGCTACGAGCGCAACGATATCGACTTCAAGCGCAATACCTTCCGCGTCCGCGGCGATACGGTGGAGATCTATCCTGCCTACTGGGCGGGACGCGCGATCCGCGTGGAGTTCTTCGGCGATGAAATTGATCGTATTTCGGAGATCAACGCCGTGACCGGCACGCCGACGCGCCTGCTCGATCACGTTGCGATCTATCCGGCGAGCCACTACGTTGCCACGCCCGAAAAGATGGCGCGCGCCCTGACGGAGATCCGCCGCGAGATGGACGAGCGTGTCAAGTGGTTTACCGAGCATAACAAACTGCTGGAAGCGCAGCGTATTTCGCAGCGCACGCAGTACGATATGGAAATGATGCAGGAGCTGGGTTACTGCACCGGCATCGAAAACTATTCGCGCGTGATTTCGGGGCGCGAGCCCGGCTCGCCGCCGATGACGTTGATCGACTATTTTCCCAAGGATTTTCTGCTGTTTATCGACGAAAGCCACGTTACCGTTCCGCAGATTCGCGCCATGTATAACGGTGACCGCAGCCGCAAGGAAAGTCTTGTCGATTACGGCTTCCGTCTGCCGTCGGCGTTCGATAACCGCCCCCTGCGATTTGAGGAGTTTCAGGCGCGCATCGGGCAGACGATCTACGTTTCCGCAACGCCTGCCGAATACGAGCGTGAGCGCGCCGGACAAATTGCCGAGCAGCTCATCCGCCCGACGGGACTGCTCGATCCGAAGGTGTTCGTCCGTCCCATTGAAGGGCAGATCGACGATTTGATCGGCGAGATCAACGAGCGAACGGAACGCCATGAGCGCGTGCTGGTTACGACGCTGACGAAGAAAATGGCGGAGGACTTGACCGAATACCTGACAAAAAACGGTATTCGCGTGCGCTATATGCACTCGGATATCGGCGCGATGGAGCGCATGGAGATCATTCGCGATCTTAGAATGGAGAAGTTTGACGTTTTGGTTGGCATCAACCTGCTGCGTGAGGGCTTGGATTTACCCGAAGTCAGTTTGATCGCCATTCTCGACGCGGACAAAGAGGGCTTTTTGCGCAGCGAAACGTCACTCATTCAGACGATGGGACGCGCCGCGCGAAACGCCGACGGCACGGTCATTCTCTATGCCGATACCGTCACGCCTGCCATGGCGGCGGCGATGGACGAAACGGCACGTCGGCGCGAATTGCAGGACGCTTATAACAAGGTGCACGGCATCGTGCCGAAGACGATCGTCAAGCCGATCCACGAACTTTTGGAAATCTCGCGCGACGTTTCCAAATCCGCCAAGCGCGGCGGCGTGAAGATGACGCGCCGCGAACGCGACGAGGCGATTGCCAAGCTGGAAAAGCAGATGAAGGAAGCCGCCAAGATGATGGAATACGAATATGCCGCCGTGCTGCGCGATCAGATCATCGCCCTGCGCGGAGAAAAGGACTGATACGATGGCACAGCGTGTAACACCCGAACTGATCCCCGAATTTGAAGCGTTTTTACAGCGCCACCCGAAGGGAAACTTTGCCCAAAGCGTGCTTTGGGGCAAGCAGAAACCGATGTGGAAGTGGGAAGCCGTCGTTTCGCGCGGCGAGGACGGCGAGATCAAAGGCGCGATGAGCGTGCTGATCCGTCCCGTTCCGCGCACGCACCGCACGCTTGTCTACGGCAACCGTGCGCCCGTCTGCGATTTGGACGACCGCGAAACGCTCTACGACCTGCTTGACGGCGTGAAGGAAATCGCCAAGGAACACCATGCCTACTGCGTGAAAATCGATCCCGACGTGCCTTCGTCAAATGAGCGCTTTACCAAGTTTTTGACTGACTACGGTTTCAAACTGAAATCGGGCGGCGCGAACTTCGAAGCAATCCAGCCGAAGTACGTCTTCCGTCTGAACGTCGAGGGTAAGACGGAAGAAGAAGTCATGGCGGGTTTCCATCAGAAGTGGCGCTATAACATCCGCGTCGCGCAGAAAAAGGGCGTCGAGGTACGCATCTGCGGAAAGGAAATGGTGCCGGCGTTCGCCGATCTGATGCTGACGACCGGTGTGCGTGACGGCTTTGTCACGCGCAATCCCGAATACTTTTCCGCAATGCTCGATAACCTCGGCGAGCATGCAAGACTGTATATGGCGTTTTTTGAGGACAAGCCGATTGCCGGTACGCTGGCGATCCATTACGGCGACAAGGTGTGGTACCTCTACGGCGCAAGCGCCAACGAGCATCGCAACCTGATGCCGAACTACCTTCTGCAGTGGTCGATGATCCAATGGGCGATTGAAACCGGCTGCCGCATCTACGACTTCCGCGGCGTCAGCGGCATCGTCAGCGAGGATAATCCGCTCTACGGTCTATACCGCTTCAAGCAGGGCTTCGGCGGCGACTTTACCGAGTTTATCGGCGAGATGGATCTCGTGCTTGCGCCGACGTTCTACACGCTGATCGAAAAGGGAACGAGCGTTTTCAAGGAACTGCGCAAGCAGGTCTATCTGCTGCGCCACAGAGACAGAAAATAGGAGGCGCGTTATGGCATACTATTCCGTATCCGCCGCGGCGATCCGCCGCAATATTGAGAAAATCCAAGCACGGGCAGGGGAAAAGACCGTCTGGGCGGTGCTGAAGGGCAACGGCTACGGTATCGGACTGCTCAATTTGGCGGCGATTTGCCGTGCTGCCGGCTTGACGCATTTTGCCGTTACCGAGCCGGAGGACGCAATCACGCTGCGCGAAAGCGGCAGCGCACAGGAGGAGGTCCTGCTGCTGCGTCCCGAACAGAACGCCGAAACGCTCCGCAATCTCTGCCGCCACGACGTGATCTGCACCGTGGCGTCGCAGCAGGATGCGATGGCGCTTGCCGACGCGGCGCGTGCCGAAACGATGCGCGCCCGCGCTCATCTGAAAATCGATACCGGCATGGGACGCTACGGCTTTTTGCCCGATCAGCTCGACGAGATTCTGTCGTGCTATGAGTATCTTGCGCATATTGACTTCTGCGGCGTCTATACGCATTTTGCTTCTGCGTTTTGCTCCAAGTCGTTCACCAAATTGCAAGCCGAGCGCTTCACGATGGTCTGCGACGCGATCCGCGCCGCCGGCTACGACGTGGGACACGTCCACGCCGGCAATTCCGCTGCGCTGTTCCGCCATCTTGACGACTGCCAGGACGGTGTGCGCGTCGGCTCGGCGCTGCTCGGTCGGCTGCCGTTCCGGACGGATTTGGAAAAGGTCGGCGTCTGCCGCGCCGAACTGACCGAGCCGCGCTGGCTGCCGAAGGGCGCAACCTGCGGCTACGGCTGCGCATTTCGCGCATCGAAGCCGATCCGCATCGCCGTGCTGCCGGTCGGCTGGTATAACGGCTATGCAACCGAGATCGGCGCCGATACGTTCCGCATCCGCGACTGTTTGCGCCGCGCGTTCGGCGCGCTGAAATCGCTGCTGTTTCCGCGGCGGCTGACCGTTACGGTCGGCAAGCAGAAATGCCGCGTACTCGGCCACGTCGGTATGTGCCACACGACGATTGATATTACGCGCGTGCATCTTTCGCCCGACACGATGGCGGAGCTGGAACTCAACCCCACGCGCCTGCGCGAGATCCCGGTGAGAATCGAGGAATAATTCATGCTTCTGGGTGTTTTGGTCAATGCCGCCGCAATCTTGGTGGGCAGTCTTGTCGGACTGCTGCTCCGCCGCGGCGTTTCGGAAAAACTATCGACTGCCGTCATGACGGGCATCGGCTTGTGCGTTGCGGTGATCGGCTTGGACGGCGCGCTGAAAACGGAAAACTCGTTGATCTTGATTTTGTCGATCACCTGTGGCGCAATCGTTGGCACGGCGCTCGATCTTGACGCGCTTTTGCAGCGCTTCGGTCTGTGGGTGCAGAACAAGCTCGGCGGCAAAAGCGAGCCGGGCAAGCACGGCATTGCCGAGGGCTTTGTCGGCGGTACGCTGCTGTATTGCGTGGGCGCAATGGCAATCGTCGGCAGTCTCAATTCGGGACTCATCGGCGACCATGCGATGCTCTTTACCAAGTCGATGCTCGACGGTATTTCGTCGATTATGCTGGCGGTTTCGCTCGGCGCAGGCGTCGCGCTTTCGTCTGCTTCGGTGTTCGTCTACCAGGGCGCGATTGTCCTGCTTTCAGGGCTGCTGCGTCCCTTACTTACCGATGCCTGCATCACCGAGATCGGTGCCGCCGGCTCGCTGCTAATCGTCGTCATCGGCACGAATATGATCGGCGTGACAAAAATCAAGGCCGCCAACTTCCTGCCGGCAGTCCTGTTTGTCCCACTATTCGTTTGGCTGTTTTCGCTGATATGAGAAGAAAGCACGGATCATTGATCCGTGCTTTCTTCTTCAAATTGTTCAATATAAAACTCGAACGGTTTGCGGAGCATCCTTGCGCCGAACATTGTTGTGACCGAGAAATAGAGAAACAGCCACACGGGACCCATCATTGCGGCGTAGGTCGGCAGACCGAAGATCATCAGCGGCGGAAACAGGTCGATCAGCCCGATCGCCAGCGATTGCAGCGGATGCGTGATGGCGATATAGACCGCATTCTTCCAATACTGCGCCGTCGTTGCCGCGAAGCGCGAGATCTGCGCGTAGATGCTGGACGTCAGCGCGAAAATGAGCCAAAGTGCCAAGAACAGTCCGATCAAAAAGAGCCGCTGCGCCGGAACGGCGTTATTCGCCACGAGCCACAGTTCCCAGCCGAAAACCGCAAGAATCGCAAGGCGGATCAGCAGCGTCGGCAGCGTGGACTTGATTTCGTGCGTAAACGTTTGGAAGAAGCGGCGGTAGAGGTTGCCGCGGTTGTCCAACATATCAAACGATGCGCGATACAGCGCCGTTTTTGCCGCGCCGATCGTCACGACGGGAATGCAGCAGACAAAAAAGCAGAGGTTGAGCAAAATATAGTCGCCGATACTGCTGAGCGTCTGCATAAACTTGGAATTGAGATCGAAAATGCCGTTCATGGCTGAGCCTCCTTAAGGTAAGGGGAGCCGAACACCTGCCGCCTGAGAGCGGGTCTTTTCGGTGCTTTTTGCCCCTTGTCATTTGACGGGCGTCAGCCCGTCTGCATTTCGCGTGTCGAAAACCCCTCGAAAATCCCTCGCTCTCAGGTGCAAAGCAGTTTTCAGCGAGCGGATTTTCGTCGAGACAAGAAAAAGTCCGCAGGGAATACTACTATGTATTCTCAAGGGCTTTGACGCAGTATCGGCGGAAATCCGCCGATGAAAACCGGTAGGGGTTCGACACCCCTTACCTTTTGTTATGAGCATAGCACACCGCGCCGCATTTTGCAAGTTTGCAACTCTTGAAACAAAACTTGCAAAATGAAATATTTTTGAAATTTTCCCTGCATTTTTGCCCGAAAACTATTGACGCGTTTGGTGCCACGTACTATAATAGGGAGCATAAAAACAGAGTTTGGAGGAACAAACCATGGTTTTACTTGGCGGTTATCTCTCTGTGAAGTCGATCACGTTTTTGATGTTCGCGGTGTTTGCGATCGCGGTCGTCGGCTATTCGCTCGGCCGCATCACGATCAAGGGCGTGTCCCTCGGCACGGCGGGTGTGTTCATCGTTGCGCTGCTCTTCGGCTGCTTCTACTATCTGCCGCTGCAGGATCAGCTGATGGTGAACGAGGCGACGTTCGTTTCGAACGCGCTGAAAATCGTGGAGAACATGGGACTGATCCTGTTCGTCACGTCGGTCGGTTTTATTGCCGGTCCGAACTTCGTCGGCAACATCAAAAAGAACTTTAAGTCCTATGTGCTGCTTGGCTTGGTCATCATCCTCGTCGGCGGTCTGAGCTGCATCGGCTGCATCTACTATGGCCGCACGAATACCGATTTGACCAACCCCGAACTGACGGCGATGATGGTCGGTATCCTCTCCGGATCGCTGACGAGCACGCCGGCGTTCTCCGCGGCAAAAGCAACGGTTACCGAAGAATTGGAAGCGCTGGTTTCCGTTGGTCACGGCATTGCGTATCTGTTCGGCGTTGTGGGCGTGGTGCTGTTCGTTCAGCTCGTGCCGAAGCTGATGAAGGCGGATATGGCAAAGGAGCGTGAACTGCTGACGGCGGATACCCAGCATACGCGTAAAATGCCCGAAAACCTGCTCAAGATGGATGAATTCGGCTTTATGCCGTTTGCGCTTTCCGCGGTTTGCGGCATCCTGCTCGGCTCGATCAAGATCGGCAACTTCTCGCTGACGACGACCGGCGGCTGCCTGCTGATGGGCTTGGTGTTCGGTCACTTCGGCCGCTTCGGCAAGATCTCCGTCACACCGGAAGCCGGAACGCTGAAAGTGTTCCGCGAACTGGGACTGATGCTGTTTTTGATCGGCGCCGGTATTTCCGGCGGCGCGAAGTTTGTGGAATACTTCAACGCGGTCTACTTCATTTACGGCATCATCATGACGGTTCTGCCGATGATCGCCGGCTTCTTCCTGGCAAAGAAAGTGATGAAACTCAGCCTACTCAACAACCTCGGCTCGATCACCGGCGGCATGACGAGTACGCCGGCGCTCGGCACGCTGATCGGCGTCAGCGGCACGGACGACGTTGCCAACGCTTATGCGGCAACATATCCCATTGCGCTGATTTCCGTCGTGATCATCTCCCAGCTGATTATTATTTGGTTCTCGTAAAGAAACAAAGGCGGTACGGTTTTTGGGCGGCGCAGATTAGCAGCCGTAAAGCGGATCTATT
>JAFSXE010000106.1 GCA_017444195.1 Oscillospiraceae bacterium | reverse complement strand
TTGCCGATCCGACGGCACAGGAAGCGTGGAAGACGCTGGTTGCCCATACGCTTACGATGGGAAACTCTGACGGCGAATAAAGATCCGATCGCTTTCAGCCGCGTAAATCACCGATTTACGCGGCTTTCTCTTGCATCTTTTGCCGTTATCCGTTACAATGGAAAAAAGGAGGCGCAGCAATGAAGGCGGTACTTTTTGATTTGGACGGCACGCTGCTGCCGATGGATCAGGACGCGTTTACACGCGCCTATTTTCATGCGCTTTGTAAGAAAATGGCACCGATCGGCTTTGCGCCGGACGCACTGACGAAAGCGGTCTGGGCAGGCACGGCGGCAATGGTGAAAAACAACGGCTCGCAGACGAATGAAGCGGCGTTTTGGCAGACGTTTTCCGCGCTTTGCAGCGTGAACGACGAAGCCAAAGCGGCGTTTGAACGGTTTTATGAAACGGACTTCAATGATCTTCGCACCGTTTGCGGCTTTACCGAAATGGCGCGGCAGACGGTCCGCATATTGACCAAACGCGGCGTTCGGGTGATTTTGGCGTCCAATCCGATTTTTCCGCGGATCGCGCAGGAAAACAGGATGCGCTGGGCGGGCGTGGAGCCGTCGGATTTCTCCTATATCACGTCCTATGAAAATTCGCACTTCTGCAAACCGAATCCGGCGTATTATACGGAGATTATGGAGAAAAACGGGCTTTGCGCAGAGGATTGCCGAATGGTCGGCAACGATGCGCAAGAGGATCTTGCCGCGGAAAAGGCGGGGATTCGGACGTTTTTGCTGACGGACTGTCTGATCGATCGGGAGAAAACGGCGCTTTCCGATCAGGCGAAGGGCGATTTTGCCGCGCTTTGCGCGTGGCTGGAAAAAGAATAAAAACAGAGAGGGACAATCATGGAAGAGAGAACAAATCGCGGCGTATTTTCCGGACGGCTGGGCTACGTGCTGGCAACGGCAGGCTCCGCGGTCGGCTTGGGCAACATCTGGCGTTTTCCGTATCTCGCGGCGAAATACGGCGGCGGCATTTTCATCTTGATCTATCTGCTGCTGGCGCTGACCTTCGGCTATACGATGATGGTTTCGGAAACGTCGCTCGGACGCATCACGGGGAAAAGTCCGGTCGGCGCGTTCCGCACATTCGGTAAGGGCAGACTGCTTTCCGCCGGCGGCTGGATCAACGCCGTTATTCCGATGCTGATTTTGCCGTATTACTCCGTCATCGGCGGTTGGGTCTGCAAATATCTGTACACCTATATCCGCGGCGGCAGTTTTACCGCGGCGCAGGACGGTTTCTTCGGCACGTTTATGACGTCGGCATCCGCGTCGGAAATATGGTTTCTCGTCTTTGCTGCGGCAACGCTGCTTGTGATCGTGTTCGGCGTGAAAAGCGGCGTCGAGCGTGTATCTACGGTCATGATGCCGGGGTTGGTGCTGCTTTCAATCGCGGTTGCCGTCTATTCGATTACACGCCCGGGCGCGCTTGCCGGCGTGCGGTATCTGCTCGTGCCCGATTTTAAGCATTTCACATGGATGACCGTCGTGGCGGCGCTGGGGCAGATGTTCTATTCTCTCTCGATCGCCATGGGCATCTTGATCACCTACGGTTCGTATATGAAAAAAGACGTGGACGTGGAGAAGTCCATGCACAGCGTCATTTTCTTTGACAGCGGCATTGCGCTGCTTGCCGGACTCATGATCATTCCTGCCGTTTTTGCGTTTTCCGGCGGTGATCCTTCCGCGCTGAACGCCGGTCCGTCCTTGATGTTCATCACGATGCCGAAAGTCTTTGAAAGCATGGGATTCGGCAACGTGGTCGGCTTTGTGTTCTTCCTCGCGGTGCTGCTGGCGGCGCTGACAAGTTCCATTTCGCTGGCGGAGACGTCCGTTTCCACGTTTGAGGACGAACTGGGCTGGAGCCGCGGCAAGGCAACGGCAGTCGTCGCCGCAATTACGGTGGTGCTCGGCTCGCTTTCGTCGCTCGGTTACAGCACGCTTTCGTCTGTCCGCCCGTTCGGTATGGAGATTCTGGATTTCTTTGATTTCGTCACCAATTCGCTGATGATGCCGGTTGCGGCGTTTGCGGTCTGTATGCTCGTCATCCGCAAGATCGGCACGGAAAAAATCGCGGCGGAAGTGCGGCTTTCCTCCAAGTTCCGTGCGGAGAAAATGTATCGTCTGTTCGTCCGCGTAATCGCGCCGATCTTTATTGCCGTGATTCTGATCAGTTCGATTTTGAACGTTCTCGGCGTAATTAAGATTTAAGCTTTGACAACCTTCCCATTTTTCTATATACTGGTATCATTCTATAACCAAATCGCATGGCGAAAGCCAAAATGGGAGGGATTTTATGAACAGTTGGAATTATCTTGCCGTATTATTCGGCGTGATCGCGCTGCTTTTCGCAGGGTATCAGATCCGCCGGGTTTCGCGGCGCGACGCCGGCAGCGAACGGATGCAGGAAATCGCCGGGTTCATCCATGAGGGCGCAAAAGCGTTTCTTATGGCGGAATACCGCATTCTCGTGTTCTTCGTTGCCGCGCTTTGCATTTTGATCGGCTTCGGTATCGGTTGGGTCACGGCGGTCAGCTTTTTGATCGGCGCGCTGTTCTCCACCGCCGCCGGCTATATCGGCATGAATACCGCGACGAAAGCCAACGTGCGCACGGCAGAGGCGGCGCAGAGCCACGGTATGAACGCCGCGCTTTCCGTTGCGTTCTCCGGCGGC
>JAFSXE010000105.1 GCA_017444195.1 Oscillospiraceae bacterium | reverse complement strand
TTGGTGTTGATTGGGTTGAGGGTCCACCTGTTCCCATCCCGAACACAGAAGTTAAGCTCAATTCCGCCGAAGATACTTGTCGGGTGACTGACCGGGAAAATAGGTAATGCCAACACAGAAGACCTCCGTCCTCGGACGGAGGTTCTTTTGGATCATTTTTTATTTTTTCAAAATAATACTTTACTTTTCGGGAAAACTATGTTATTCTCACAAAGCTGGCGTTTTAGCGCCAAGCCGCGCCTCTCGGTTTCGGGGGAACGTCCGAACGGACATCCGCCTGCCTGATACTGGGAACGACGGCAATGCAAAAAGAAAGGTGGAAAACTACTATGATGAGAAAAGAAGAAAAGACGGCGGTCATCACCGCCAACGCGACCCACGAGGGCGACACCGGTTCGCCGGAAGTCCAGATCGCCATCCTGACCGCGCGTATCAACGAGCTGACGGAGCATCTGCGTGTCCACACGCATGACAACCACAGCCGCCGCGGCCTTTTGATGATGGTCGGTAAGCGCCGCAACCTGCTCGAGTACCTGCAGAAGAAGGATATCGAGCGTTACCGCGCGATCGTTGCCAAGCTGGGACTCCGCAAGTAAGTAGTGAGAAATGGGCAGCCGATCGGCTGCCCATTTTGATAAAATGCAAAATGCAGGGGCACGGTTTAGCAGTTGAAAGTGCAGACGAGCGTTGTTCGCCGATACTTTCAAATGCTAAATCTCCTGCGTTTTGCGAAAAAACAAAGGAGGTTTATCCATGGTTACAAGAAAGAAATACCCCAACCACCACGTCTTTGAGACGGAGATCGGCGGCCGTACCTTTACGGTCGAAACCGGCAAAGTTGCTGAGCTTGCCGATGCCGAGTGCATCTGCCGCTACGGCGACACCGTCGTGCTGACCACGGTCACGGCTTCGCCGCTGCCGAAGGCCGGTATCGACTATTTCCCGCTGACCATCGAGTTTGAAGAGCGCCTGTACGGCGTCGGCAGGATCCCCGGCAGTTTCAACCGCCGCGAGGGCAGACCCAGCGAAAAGGCAATTTTGACGATGCGTTTGATCGACCGTCCGATGCGCCCGTTCTTCGATGACGAGCTTCGCAACGACGTCGTTATCACCTGCACCGCGCTTGCCACCGACCACGACAACCCCGTGGAAGTCGTCGCGTCGCTCGGCGCGTTCATCGCCACCGCCTGCTCCGACGTTCCCTGGAACGGCCCGATGGCGACGACGGAAGTTGCACTCGTGGACGGCGAATACATCATTAACCCCTCCGCCGATCAGCGCAAGGTTGCAAAGATGTTCTGCACCATCGCGTCTACGTCGGAGAAGGTCGTCATGATCGAGACCGAAGCCAACGAGGTCAGCGAAGAAGCGCTGCTCAAGGGCATTGAGCTGGCGCACGAGACGAATAAGAAGATCGTGCAGTTCATCCAGTCCATCGTGGACGTGATCGGCAAGCCGAAATTCACGTTTGAAAAGGCAGCCGTCAATCATGATATGCTGAACGATCTAGAAGCCTACGGCATGGATCAGATCGAGTACGCGCTCGATACCGACGACAAGAATGTCCGCGAAGAGCGCCTGACGAAGGCGGTCGTGGACTTCAAGGAGAAGTTCGGCGAGAAGTACGAAGATTTTGATATTCAGATCGACGTCTGCCTCTACAAGATGCAGAAGAAGGTCGTCAAGAAGTGGCTGCTTGCCGGTAAGCGTGTCGACGGCCGCGGCATGGACGAGATCCGTCCGCTCGCCGCCGAAGTCGGCATCCTGCCGCGCGTCCATGGTTCGGGCCTGTTCACGCGCGGTCAGACGCAGGTGCTTTCCATCTGCACGCTGGCAACGATGAGCATGGAGCAGAAACTCGATACCATCTTCCCCGAAGAGGGCAAGCGGTATATCCACCACTACAATTTCCCGTCGTTCTCCACGGGCGAAGCGCGCGCCGCGCGTTCCACGTCCCGCCGCGAGATCGGTCACGGCGCGTTGGCGGAAAAGGCACTCGTGCCGGTGCTGCCGAGTTTGGAAGAGTTCCCGTATTGCATCCGTGTCGTTTCGGAAGTGCTTTCGTCCAACGGCTCGACGTCGCAGGGCTCGATCTGCGGCTCGACGCTCGCGCTGATGGACGCCGGCGTGCCGATCCGCCGTCCGGTTGCCGGTATCTCCTGCGGTCTGATCTCCGATAAGGAAACGGGCGAATGGCGCACGTTCACCGATATCCAGGGCGTCGAGGACTTCCACGGCGAAATGGACTTCAAGGTTGCCGGTACGACCGAGGGCATCACCGCCATCCAGATGGACCTCAAAAACGACGGTCTGACGATGGAAATTATCGCGGACGCGCTGGAGCGCTGCCGCAAGGCGCGTTTGGAGATTCTCGAGCAGATCATGCTGCCGTGCATCCCGGCGCCGCGTCCCGAAGTGAGTGAGTTTGCGCCGAAGATGATCTCGATCAAGATCGACGTGGACAAGATCCGCGAAGTCATCGGCAAGGGCGGCTCGATGATCCAGAAGATCGTCGCCGAGAGCGGCGCACAGGTCGATATCGAGGAAGACGGCACGGTGCGCATCGCGTCGCCGGACGCCGCGTCCTGCGAGGCGGCAAAGCGCATGATCGAGGATATCTGCTTCGTGCCGGAAGTCGGCAAGCTGTACTACGGCAAGGTCGTCCGCATCCTGCCGATCGGCGCGTTTGTCGAACTGGCGCCGGGCAAGGACGGCATGATCCACATCTCCAAGTTGGAAAACCGCCGCGTGGAGAAGGTCGAGGACGTGCTGAATATCGGCGATATGACGTGGGTCAAGGTCACCGAGATCGACGAAAAGGGTCGCGTCAACCTCAGCCGCAAAGACGCGCTGAAAGAACTCGCGGAACAAGAAAAATAAAAGTACAAAACGCTCTGTTTGGCATTGCCAAACAGAGCGTTTCTTTTTTTGTAGGGGCGATTATCAATCGCCCGTTGTTCGTTGTCTAAATTGATAGTAGGGAAGGGATTTATCCCTTCCGAAACGGAACGCATACATGCGTTCCCTACTGGGGCAACGGAGCGCGGTTTGTGACGAGGTAAACGCGAAAAATCATTCTTCCGTCGGCGCGTCGGTTTCCGGCGCGCTTTCTTCTTTCGGCTTGGCGTCGGCGTCCACGAACTTCAGGAACTCTTCGCCGGTGATCGTTTCCTTTTCCAGCAGGAACAGCGCGATCTCGTCGAGCAGCGCACGGTTTTCCGCAAGCGTGGCTTTCGCTTCCGCATAGCAGGCGTCGAGCAGTTTTTTCACTTCTTCATCCGCAGCCGCCGCCGTATCGTCGGCGCAATTCATCATCGTGCTGCCGTCAAGATACGGATTGGACACGGTGGAAAGCGCCATCAAGCCGAACTTGTCGCTCATGCCGTACTGCGTGACCATCTTCCGCGCCAGTTCCGTGGCGCGTTCGATGTCGTTCGACGCACCGGTCGTCTGCACGCCGAAAACCGTCTGCTCCGCGGCTCTGCCGCCGAGCAGCGTCGTCAGTTCGACGAGCAGTTCTTCGCGCGTGTGAAGGAACTTTTCCTCCTCGGGCAGCTGCATCGTATAGCCGAGTGCGCCGGACGTATGCGGCACGATCGTGATCTTCGAAACCGGCTGTGTGGATTTCTTCTTGACGGACACCAGCGCGTGACCGACTTCGTGATAGGCGACGATGCGCTTTTCCATATCGGTCAGCACAGTGCCTTTTTTCTCCGTGCCGGCGATGACGACTTCAAACGAAACGAGCAGGTCTTCCTGGTTGACGGTTTTGCGTCCCTTGCGAACGGCGCGGAGCGCCGCTTCGTTGACGAGGTTGGCAAGATCCGCGCCGACTGCGCCGGCGGTTGCCTGCGCGATCTTATTCAGATCCACGTCCTCGGCAAGTTTGATGTTGCGCGTGTGGACGCGCAGCGTCTGATAGCGTCCTGCCAGATTGGGACGGTCCACGACGATCTGACGGTCGAAGCGCCCGGCACGCAGCAGCGCCTTATCGAGGATTTCGGGGCGGTTGGTCGCGGCAAGAATCACGACGCCTTTACTCGAATCGAAGCCGTCGATTTCGGCAAGGAGCTGGTTGAGCGTCTGCTCGCGTTCGTCGTTGCCGCCGAACTTGGAATCGCGCGTGCGTCCGATGGCGTCGATTTCGTCGATGAAAATGATGCACGGCGCGACTTTTGCCGCCTCGGTGAACAGGTCGCGGACGCGGCTTGCGCCGACGCCGACGAACATTTCCACGAAGTCCGAGCCGGAGATGGAGAAGAACGGCACTTTCGCTTCACCGGCGACGGCTTTCGCCAGCAGCGTCTTGCCCGTGCCGGGCGAGCCGACGAGCAGCGCGCCCTTCGGCAGTTTCGCGCCGATTTCGGCGTACTTTTCCGGATGGTGCAAAAAGTCGATGATCTCGACCAGCGATTCCTTCGCCTCGTCCTGCCCGGCAACGTCGTCAAACGTAACGCCGGTTTCCTTTTCCATATACATCTTGGCGCGGCTCTTGCCGATGCCGCCGAGTCCGCCCATGCCGCCGCCGCCCATGCGCTTCGACATGGAGTTCATCAGCAGACTGAACAGCAGATACATCACGCCGATCGGCAGTACCCACGAAACGAGGAACGACACGATGGGGTTCAGTTCTTCGGTGATATGTCCGGCATAGTCCACACCGGCTTCATCGAGTTTGGCTTTCAGTTCGGGAATGGAATAGCTGCCGAGCAGCGCGGTATAACTGTATGCGATCCGTCCGCTTTTTTGCTGCTCGTTGAACTTCTGCTGCTCGCGCGTGGTGAATACGATTCGGTCACCAAAGATCTCAACGGCAGTCAGTTCGCCCTTTTCCAAAAGCTGCTCAAACTCGTTGTAGGTCGTTTCCGTCTGGAATTGCGAGGTCACGGCATTCGTGATGGCGTTGAATGCCAGCGCGATGGCAAGCGAGATGATCAGAATGGTAATGATGCGGCGGACGTTTGGCGCCTGCTGATCATTTTGCGGCTTTTTTTGATTGTTTTGTGCCATAAGGCAACCTCCTTTTTCGGGGATAACCATATCATATTGAAAACAGTCTACCATAAAAACCGATGCTTGGCAAGGTGGCGCAAGCGCCGGACGTGTAAATTTTCTGTGAAGATTGGGCGCGGATACGGTTGCGCTCTAAGCGCGAAACTGTTATAATGTAAAAACAATAATGGCGTACTATGTCATAGGTGAAAGGCGGATGCCGATATGGAACGAAAACCGTTGAGAAACGCGCCTGCCGAGCGGGAAAACGAGGGTATGCTCGAGGGACGCAACGCGCTTGCCGAGGCGCTGAAAAGCGGCAGGCAGGTGGACAAGGTCTTTTTGGCGGAGGGCAATACCGATCATACGCTCAGCCGGCTTGCCGCCGAGGCTGCCGAGCGCGGCGCGGTCGTGGTGAAGGTCGACCGCCGCAAACTGGATAAAATGAGTCTGACGCACGCGCATCAGGGCGTGATCGCCTTTGCCGCCGCGCACGAATATGCCACGCTTGACGACGTTTTCCGCCTTGCGGAGGAGCGCGGTGAAGCGCTGCTGATCGTCGTCTGTGACGAACTGACCGATCCGCATAATCTCGGTGCGATCGTGCGAACGGCGGAATGTGCCGGCGCGCATGGCGTGATCATCCCGAAGCGGCGGAGCGTTTCGCTGACGTCGGTGGTTGCCAAGGCGTCCGCCGGTGCGCTGGAATATCTGCCGGTCGTGCGCGTGGGCAATTTGACCGCTGCGCTGCGTGAATTGCAGTCGCGCGGCGTCTGGGTGTTCGGCACAGCAGCCGACGGCGACGTGAGCCTGTATGACGCAGATTTGGCGCGACCGAGCGCAATCGTCATCGGCAACGAGGGCGTCGGCATGAGCCGCATCGTCGCCGAGACGTGCGATTTCAAGGTCAGTATTCCCATGAAGGGCAGAATTTCATCCCTGAATGCTTCGGCGGCAGCGGCTATTCTGCTGTACGAAGCCGTTCGAAAGCGATAAATCAGACAGCACGGCGAAGGAGGTGAGCGGCATGGACGGCGAAGAAGAAAAGATCGAGCAGCAGGCGGCGGACGTGCCGCAGCAGTCTCCGTCGTTTACGGTTGAAGATATCGTTCAGGAGTATTCCGAACGCGGCAAGCCGCCGAAAACGCAGGATGAATTGGATCGCGAGGCGTTTGCCAGGCGTGAAACGATGCGCTTTCGGACGGTATCGCTGCCGGATGAGGCGCCGGCAAAACCGCATTTTCAACTGCTGCCCAAGCGGCCGCCCAAAGTCAAGATCCCGAAAAAACGCGTCTATATCCCGTTTGGCACGATTCTGAATCGTGCGCGGACGAGAAACGACGCGCGCTGCGCCAAGCCGCAGGCGGCGATCTGGGCAGCGCTGTGTTGGTTCGTTACGCTGGCGTCGTCGTTTTTGGTGCTGACCGCGCCGAACGGCACGCTTGCATGGCAGGCGCTTGCGGCAATTCCGCGCAGCGCGGTCATTGCCGCGTCGGGTGCGGCAATGATCTTCTGCGCGGCAGTCGGCTGGAAATATTTGTGGCGCGGCGTGCTGACGGCGGTGACGGGCAAGGTGACGCGCGAGAGTATGCTCGCGCTTTTAACGGCAATTTCGCTTTTGCGTCTGACGCGCGATGAACTCACCTGTGCAGTCAGTCTGCTGCTGTGCGTTACGGTGTGGTCGGAAAACTTGCTTTTCGCAGCCAAAACGCGCACGCAGCGCAGCGGGGAAAAGATGCCGTCGCCGGTCGGTGTGGTCAGCCGCAAAGTGAACGGCATGGACGCGCTGACGGCTGCGCCGCCCGATCCCGATACGCTGGATACGATGATGCGCGCGCAGCCGGAAACGCTGCAGAGCATCGACCGCTATGCGTTTGTCTGCACGGTGCTTTCGCTTGCACTTGCAATCGTTGCGGCGCTGCGGTTTGACCGTGAGTTTTTGTGGGCGTTTCAGGTGATGCTCTTGGGTGCGAGTCCCGTCGGTGCACTGCTCGGCTATGCGCGCAGCTTTGCCGCAGCGGCGCTGCGGCTTGGCAGAGTGGATGCGGCAATCGGCGGCTGCGTCGGTGCGGATATTCTGGCGTCTTCCTGTGTGGCGCTGCGCGATGACGATCTGTTTTCCGTCCGCAATACGCGGCTCAACGGCTTTAAGATGGTTGCGCAGTTTTCTGCGGAGCAGGTGCTCGGCTATGCGGCGTCGTTGCTGGATGCGACAGGTGCGGGCATTGCGCCGCTGTTTTCCGAACAGTGTGAACTGCATGGCGGACGGCACTATACGCCGGCGTCGATCCGCATCTATGAAACGGGCGGCATCGGCGGCGAAGTGCAGGGGCAGATCGTGCTGCTCGGCAGCGAACGCTTCCTGCGCGGCATGAACGTTGCCGTTGGGGCGCAGTATCGCAAGTCCGGCGCGCTGTACGTTGCCGTGGGCGGCGAACTTGCGGCGGTCTTTATGGTGCAGTATCAGGCGGAGGATGCGGTGCGCGGTGCGCTGACTGCGCTGGCGAGTTTCCGCCGCCAAAAACTGGTGCTGGCAACGCGCGACGTGCTTTTGACGCCCGAAACGGTCGGCGCACAATTCCACGTTTCGCCGGATCGGCTGGAGTATCCGCTTTCGGCGGATCGCGCCGCGCTTTCCGAAGCAGCGGACGGCGGCGTGTGCGCCGCGCTGATGGGCGGCTGGCGATTCGTGCGTTTCGCACAGGTTTGCGTCGGCGCAAAGCAGATCTGCGCCGGTGCGCGGCTCGGCAAACGCTGTGCGGCGCTTGGCTGCATCATGGGTATGATCATGCTCGCACTTCTCGCGCTCGTGGGCGCGCGAAGCACGGCAAGCGGCGCAAATTTGCTGCTGTATCACGTGCTTTGGCTGCTTCCCGTGCTGGTCGGTACGTCATCGGCGGCACAGGGCGGTTAAAATTGCCAAAAGCGCGGCAAAACAGTTGTGAAAAGTGCAATATTCTTCGGAAAGTTTTCCGATAGGTCTTGCAAAAAACAGGAACGATTGATACAATAAAAAAGTTAAAATGGATCGTTGCGGCGTACGCCGCACTTTTCCGTATTCTAATCTCTCGCACAACATGAAAGGAGATTTCACAGATGGCTTACACCGCAAAAGACATTCGCAACATCGCGCTGCTCGGTCACGGCGGCGACGGCAAGACCATCCTCGCAGAGCGGATGCTGTTCGACACCAAGGCGATTGACCGTATGGGCAAAATTGCCGACGGCAACACCACGTCGGATTTTGACGCAGAAGAGATCAAGCGTCAGTATTCCATTTCTACCTCCGTGCTTCCCGTCGAGTGGAATAAGTGCAAGATCAATGTGCTGGACAACCCCGGCTACTTTGACTTTGCCGGTGAGATCGTGCAGGCGCTTCGCGTTGCCGAAGCCGGTTTGATCGTGCTGACTGCCAAGGGCGGCATCGGCGTCGGTACGGAGAAGGCGTGGAAAGCGCTGAAAAAGGCAGATCTGCCCGCGATGTTCTATATTTCGAAGATGGACGAAGACCACGCCAACTTCTTCGGCGTTGTCGATGCCATGAAGGCGCAGTTCGGCAACTCGGTCGTGCCGTTTGTGTTCCCGATCCTGAACGGTGATAAAACGGTCGGTTTGGTCGACGTTATCGGCAAGACTGCGAAGAAGCCGGACGGCAGCAAGATGGATCTTCCTGCCGATGCTGCGGCGAAGGTCGATGAATATATGGCGATCATCAACGAGCAGGTCGCGGAAACCGATGAAGCGCTGATGGAGAAGTTCTTTATGGAAGAGCCGTTCACGGCGGAAGAACTGCAAAAAGGTCTGCGCGACGGTATCCGTCAGCGCACGCTGACGCCCGTGTTCTGCGGCAGCGCGCTGGAAGGCTTCGGCACGGCGGAACTGCTCGACGCGATTGTGCGTTTTGCACCCAATCCGCTCGAAGGCAAACCCCTGCCCACCGAGGACGGCGAATTTGCCATCGACGAAAACGGCAGCCCGGCGGCGTTCGTCTTTAAGACGCTGTCCGATCAGTTTGGCAAAAACTCGTTCTTTAAGGTTATTTCCGGCACCGTTTCCGCGGATCAGTCGCTGACGAACGTCCGCACGGGCGATGCGGAGAAACTCGGCAATATGTTCTACCCGAAGGGCAAGAACAACACCAAGACGGCTTCGATCTGCTGCGGCGACATCGGCGTGTTCACGAAACTGTCGTCCGTCCGCACCGGCGATACGTTGGCGGTGCCCGGCAAGACGCCGGCGATCCGCGGCATGGAATTCGAAACCCCGAACTATAAGATGGCAGTCGTGGCGAAGGTCAAAGGCACCGAAGACAAGATCGCTGCCGGTCTGACCAAACTGAACGAAGAAGACAACTCCTTCACGGTCGATACCGATAAGGAAACGAAGGAAATGATCCTCTCCGGCGTGGCGGATATCCATCTGGGCGTCATCTGCTCGAAGCTGCTTGGCCGCTTCAAGGTCGAGGCGGAGCTGAAGCCGGCGAAGATCGCCTACCGCGAGACGATCAAGAAGACCGTCGAACAGCAGGGCCGCCACAAGAAGCAGTCCGGCGGCCACGGCCAGTTCGGTGACGTCTATATCCGCTTTGCGCCGCAGACCGAATCCGAAGATATGATCTTTGCCGATGAAACCGTCGGCGGCTGCGTGCCGAAGAACTTTATCCCGTCCGTTGAAAAGGGCCTGCGCAACTGCATCAAGAAGGGCGTGCTTGCCGGTTACCCGATGGTGTTCCTGAAAGCCACGCTGTACTTCGGCTCGTCCCACCCGGTCGATTCGTCCGATATGGCGTTCCAGACTGCTGCCGGCATCGCCTATAAAGAGGGTCTGCCCAAGGCAGGTCCGACGCTGCTGGAGCCGGTCGGCAATCTGAAGGTCTATATCCCCGATTCCTACATGGGCGATATTATCGGCGACCTCAACAAGCGCCGCGGCCGCGTGATGGGCATGAACCCCACCGGCGACGGTCTGCAGGTTGTGGAAGCGGAAGTGCCGTTCGGTGAAATGAGCTCCTACGCGATCGATCTGCGCTCCATGACGCAGGGCCGCGGCTCGTATACGCTGGAATTCGTGCGCTACGAGGAAGTGCCGCAGATGAACCAGGCGAAGATCATCGAGGAAGCCAAGAAGGACGCGGAAGAGGAGTAAGTCTATCCAATTGCCGCCCGCAAGGGCGGCAATTTTTACGGTAAGCGAAATATTGCAAATCGTATCATAAACGATGAAAAAAAGCGTGGAAATTTATCACATTTTGCTTTGCAAAAACAGTGAAAAAACGCTATGATAGTATCATTGCAAAAAACAAAAATATAAAAACGGTGCGCCGGCACGACGCCGACGCAGGAAGGGGAAAACAATGGCTACGAAATACGTCTATTTGTTCTCGGAAGGCAACGCGAAAATGCGTGAGCTGCTCGGCGGCAAGGGCGCAAACCTCGCAGAGATGACCAACATCGGTCTGCCGGTTCCGCAGGGCTTTACGATCACGACCGAGGCGTGCACCAAGTACTATGAGGACGGCCGCAAGATCAACGATGAGATTATGGCGGAGATCATGGCGAACGTCGCAAAGATGGAAGAGATCAACGGCAAGAAGTTCGGCGATCTGAAAAACCCGCTGCTCGTTTCCGTACGTTCCGGTGCGCGTGCGTCGATGCCCGGCATGATGGATACGATTCTGAACCTCGGTCTGAACGACGACGTCGTCGCCGCGATGATCGCCGGCAACAGCGATCCGAAGTTTGAGCGCTTCGTCTATGACTCCTATCGCCGCTTCATCCAGATGTTCTCCGACGTCGTTATGGAAGTCGGCAAGAAGTATTTCGAACAGCTGATCGACGAAATGAAGGCGAAGAAGGGCGTCCAGTTTGACGTCGATCTGACCGCCGCCGACCTCAAGGAACTGGCAAATCAGTTCAAGGCGGAGTACAAAAAGCAGATCGGTGCAGATTTCCCGTCCGACCCGAAGGTGCAGCTTTACGAAGCCATCCGCGCGGTGTTCCGTTCGTGGGATAACCCCCGCGCCAACGTCTATCGCCGCGATAACGATATTCCGTACTCCTGGGGCACGGCGGTCAACGTCATG
>JAFSXE010000104.1 GCA_017444195.1 Oscillospiraceae bacterium | reverse complement strand
GTGCGCAGCAGTTTTGAACCTGCAATTTTTCGTCCGGACAAAGCACAAAAATGAGGTCATCCTGTCGGATGACCTCATTTTTTAATGCAGTACGGGCGGAAAAGGGCGGTTCAAAACCTACTTCGTCCTTACGTGAGTGCGCCCAACGCAGCGTCTTTTTTCTTATTTCAGCGAATCCATCGGGTCTTTGCCGGCGATGCCGGGCTTGGTCATCGTGAACGGATCGAGGATCGTTTGGAGCTGCGTTTCCGTCAGCAGTCCTTTTTCCAAAATCAGTTCGCGTACCGAGCGATTGGTTTTAAGCGCTTCTTTCGCCACGTTTGCCGCCGTTTCATAGCCGACGTAGGGACAGATGGCAGTGATGATGCCGATGCTGTTTTCCACGGACTTTTTGCAATGCTCCGCATTGGCGGTGATGCCGACGATGCAGTTTTCCACCAGCGTATGCACGGCGTTGCCGAGAGTCTGGATGGACTCGAAGAGTTTATAAAAGATGATCGGCTCGAAGGCGTTCAGTTCCAGTTGTCCGGCTTCCGCTGCCAGCGTGATGGTCTGGTCGTTGCCGATGATATTGAAGCAGACCTGGTTAACGACTTCGGGAATGACGGGGTTGACTTTACCCGGCATGATCGAAGAGCCGTTCTGCTTGGCGGGCAGGTGGATTTCATTCAGTCCGCAGCGCGGACCGGAGGACATCAGCCGCAGGTCGTTGCACATCTTCGAGAGATTGACCGCGCAGCTCTTTACGATGCCGGAAACAGCGGCGTAACTGTCGAGGTTTTGCGTGGCGTCGATGGTGTCAAAACTCTGCACCAGTTCTTCGCCGGTCAGCGTACTCATGTTTTTTACGACGCGGCGGAAGTAGATGAGATCGACGTTCAGTCCCGTGCCGACTGCCGTGCCGCCCATGTTGAGCAGGCGGATTTCCTCTTTTGCGGTGTCAAAGCGGCGAATGTCGCGCGCGATTGCCGTTGCGTAGGCGTGGAACTCCTGACCAAGCCGAATGGGTACGGCGTCCTGAAGCTGCGTGCGTCCCATCTTGATCACGCCGTCGAACTCTTTCGCCTTATCCATCAGCGCGGATTCCAACGATTTCAGTTCGTTCTGCGTCTTTGTGAGCAGCGTGATCGCTGCCATTTTGCCGCAGGAGGGGAATACGTCGTTTGTGGACTGCCCGAAGTTGACGTGATCATTCGGATTGACGATCTTATAATCGCCTTTCTGTCCGCCGAGCAGTTCAATGGCACGGTTGGCAATGACCTCGTTGGCGTTCATGTTCAGCGACGTGCCGGCGCCGCCCTGGATCGGATCAACGATAAACTGGTCGTGCCATTTCCCCTCGATGATTTCGTCGCACGCTTTTACGATAGCGTCGGCGCGGTCTTTGTCCAGCTCGCCGACCTCAAAGTTGGTAATGGCGGCGGCTTTTTTGATCTGCGCCACGCTGACGATCATTTCCGGATGAATTTTCAGCCCGGTAATGCCGAAGTTTTCTTTAGCCCGCAGCGACTGCACGCCATAATAGGCGTCAATCGGCACTTCGCGTTCGCCGATCGAATCGTGCTCTAAGCGGTATTTCTGTTCCATGAAGACTGCCTCCTGCAAGTTTTCTTTTTCTTCTTGCATTTATGATAACCTCTCTGTGAAGAAATGTCAAACGAATTCCGCATAAAAACAACCACCGATCAGCGGTTGTTTTTATGCACTATTTGGTTGTGAGAATCAGTTCCAGCTTGCCTTCCACGGTCACGTCGCCGCAGCCGTTCGGCAAATAAAACGAATCGCCTTTGACGATTGTTTCACCGCCGATCGTGCCTTCACCATTCAGACAAATGACGGAAGTGAACGGATCGGCTGCATGAAGGACGGTTTTGCCCTGCACCACACGGCGGTCTACCCGGAACAGCGGACAGTTGGCAATGGTTTCCGTGCTTCCGCGTCCGCACTCGTAGCGTGCGGCTTCAATTTGCTCGTCGGTGAAATCCTTGATGGTTTTCATTGCCTGCTCGACGTGCAGTTCACGCGGCTTGCCGTTTTGCAGTCTGCCGTAGTCATAGACGCGGTAGGTCACGTTGGAGTTCTCCTGAATTTCCGCAATCAAAATGCCTGCGCCGATGGCGTGCACCAGTCCCTGCGGAATGAAGAACACGTCGCCCGGATGCACCGGAACGAAGTTCAGTAGTTCTTCCACCGTACCGTTTTCAAGCGCGGCGCGGAACTCCGCTTCGTCAAATTTCTTTTTCAGACCGTAGACCAACTTTGCATCCGGCTTGCAGTCAACGATGTACCACATCTCCGTTTTGACCGGATGCACCTGAATGGACAGGCGGTCGCAGGCGTCGATCAGCTTGATCATAATGGGGAAGTTTTGATCGGTGCCGAGATAATCGGAGAGCAGCTTGCCCTTGCATGCACCGTTTTCGATGCGGTTGATGCCTTCGGGATGAACGGTCAATTCCCACGCTTCCGCGATTTTGCCCGAAGGCTTATGGAACTGCTCGCCAAGCTGCGTGCCGCCCCAGATGATGTCCTTGCAGACGGCTTCCAGCTTCATCGGATAGGGGTTCATTTCGGACTTCTTTTCGCTTTGCAGATACCACGACGTCACGCCGCACAGATGCGCCATGTCCAGGTCTTCCGCCGGCTCGATGCGCGTAAGCGTTGCAACCTCGCGCAGTCCCTCGCGAAGCGTCGCTTCAAACAGCGGGAAGGACTTGGAAACCTGTCCGCCGAGGTACAGCGCCTGCGTGCCGAGTTTTTTCAGCGTCGGCGCGATGACTTCCGCAAGGACCGTACCCATGGACGCGTAGACGTCCTGCGCCACCGCGTCGCCGGCTAAGGCACGATCTGCCACTTCCTTCGCATCGGCGGCCGGGAGGGGTGCCTGCTCGTTATAGCGGCGGACGACGGCGCGCGCGGAAACGTAGTCCTCAGCGGTCAAGCCGCGGCAGGGAAGGCGGAAGATCGAATACGCCGGTCCGCCGTTTTCGTTCTGCTGAATTACGCCGTTCTGCATCACGGCAAAGCCCAAACCCGTGCCGATCATCACGCCGGCGCAGTTTCGGATTTCCGGATGCAGCGACGAAACGCCGCAGAGAAAGGCGGAACTGTCGTGCAGAAACGCTACCGGCACGTCGCCAAGCACCTCGGTGAACCACGGACGCAGCGCAATGCCGTAGAGCGCGGTATACTTGTGTTCCATCTTGCTCATGCCGGCGGCGAAGTCAAACGGACCCGGCGTGTCGGCGGCAACCGCGGAAATTTCATATCCTCGGCTGCGCGCCATATCGCGCATTCGGGCAAACAGTTTTTGATACGCCGGCTTGACTTCGGAAAGCGGACCGTTGGAATCGACCGGCTCGCGGTCAAACGAGCCGCCGATCAACGTGCCGCTTTGATCGAACAGACAGGCCTTGAGAAACGTGCCGCCGATGTCCAGCGCAAAAATACACGATCTCATTTTTTCAGCAGCGTCTTGTGGATGGTCGTCCACGTTTCGGGACGGTTGTTGATGATCTCATATTCGCCGAAGTCCGCCGGAACGACAACGATGTCGAGGAACTTCATATCGAATTTCAGCGACGGGTCCTTCTTCGAACGGACGGTCACGTCCTCGCCGTCAACCAGCGACAGCACGTGGAAATCGCCGTTGGTGTTGTCGGTCATGTAGTCGCCGAAGATCAGGTTGCGCAGCGAGAAGTAGAGCTGCTCGCATTCGCCGACGACAACTTCTTTCGCGTCGCCCTCTTCACGCACAACGCGGTAGCCGCCGTTGACAAGATGCTCTTCCACGTAGTCCTGCATCATGCCGCGGTTGAGGTTGAGATCGCCGAAGTAGGTGTGGATCGGACGGGGATTGCCGTCGAGATCCTTGCGCAGATAGTCGTACATCTTATAGGTGTAGGAGCCGACCGTCAGCGAGCCGATTTCGAGGATCAGCTGGTTTTTGCCGGAGCCGTGGATCGTGCCGGCAGGGATCATGACCTGGATGCCGGGCTTGCTTTCCACGCTGTAGATATACTTCTGATAATCGACCGGCTTGCCATCTTTCTCGGAGCGCTTGACTTCGCGGATGAACTCATCGGGGTCCTGACCGCGGTTGAAGCCGAGATAGGTGCGCGCACGCTGCGCCGTTGCGATGATGTAGTAGCTTTCGTCCTGGCGTCCGAGCTCGTTGTGGTTCGGCACAACGTAGTCCGCACCCGGATGGAGCTGGATGGACATGTTGCCCGAGGAATGGAAGGTGTCGTCGTAGTTGAAGCGGACGGGGAAGAAGCCGTGGAACTGATCCAGGCAGCGCTGACCCATGAGCTTCTTGCCTTCGGCGGCAACCAGCACGTAGTACGGGAACTCGAATTCATGACCGTCCATAATAACGACGGTGCTGACTTCCATCGGGATCATGTCGAAGACCCACGCGCAGTTCTTCATCGTGTCGGGCAGATGACGCTCCTTCATCGTATAGTAGCCGCCCCAAACGCCCTCAAGGTAGACCGGACGCTGACGGATCGGGTAATCCAGCGTGCGGGAAATCAGCGCGTGCAGCACGTCGTTCGGCAGAATCTTCAAATATTCGGGCTTATCGCCGCAGATGTAGTAATCCAGTTTGTTTTCCGCGAGCAGACGGCAGCGCAGCGAGAAGCCGAGTTCAAAGTCCACGTAGTAGCAGCGGCGCATCGTGGCTTTGTAAGGCAGATCGCAGTCGTTGCCGAAGTTGCGGTATCCGCCGGCTTTGATGTTCAGCACGGCTTTTTTCGGCGTGACGTCGGTGTAGATCTTGACGTCGATCAGGTCGAACAGCGGCTCGGAGATCGCACCGTTGCCGTAGACGACGATGCACTTGCCGGCTTTGTTCTTCAGCGTTTCCTGCAGCGCGGCGAGTTTTTTCTCATCAAAGATGCCCTTGTAGCCGTCCTTGAACAGCTTGCCGTAGAGCAGCACCGGGTCTTTCACGCGATCTTCCGGCAGATAGTCGGCAAACAGTTCGCGCAGTTCGTTGGCGGTCTTGTAGATCGACGCGACAGAGATCAGTTCCACGTTCTTGCCGAGCAGACCGATAACGGCGTCAAAGGGCGCGGCGGCATAGCCGTCGATGCCGATAACGGTGCCGGGTTTGACTTCCTTTGCCAGCACGGCGGCGACCTGCGCGTTGCCGGCGGCGGTTCTGCCGAGTTCGACTTTGCCGTTGTTGGCAATGTGGTTGACGGCATTGGGATCGTCATAGGGGAACGGGTTAAACATAAAACTCATGGTGATGTCTCCTTATATGTAAATAGTTTATTTGAACAGTTTGACGAACTCACGCATCCAGTAGGGCAGATCCTGCGGTCTGCGCGAGGTGACGAGATTGCCGTCCACAACGACGGGCGCATCTTCATACAGCGCGCCGGCATTTTTCAGATCGTCGGCAATGCCGGGGTAGCAGGTGGCCTTTTTGCCGCGCACCACGTCGGCGGAAATGAGCATCTGCGGACCGTGGCAGATGGCGCAGACCGGCTTGCCTGCGGCAAAGATTTCCTTCGTCAGGCGAACGGCGTCCGCATTGAGGCGCAGTTTCTCCGGCGCAGAGCCGCCGGGGAGAATCAGTCCGTCATAGTCGGCTGCATTGCATTCGGCAACGGATTTGTTTGCCTCGACCGTGAAGTGGTACTTCGATGCGACGGTTTTCTTCGTCAGCGCGGCAACGTCCACGTCCCAGCCCTGCTCCTGCATACGGTAGAAAGGATAAAGCACCTCGCTGTCGTCGTTGCGGTCTTCGGTGATCATCAAAATCTTCATACGCTTACCTCAATCAATTCTGCAAAAATCAAAGTCGCAAAGTTTTGCGAGCATTTCCAGTTCGTCCAGGTGATCGCCGTCCACGATGCCGTAGTGCTGCGTCACGCCGTTTTCGCAGATTTTCTGGAACAGTTCCTCCGGCGTGCCGTGCAGCGGACGGAAGTTGGCGTGCGAATAGCTGGCAAGATAGTGTTTCGTCGGCAGACATTCGACGAGCGTGGCAACCATTTTCATCTTGCCGTCTTTTTCGCTCATGTGCAGCATCGTCTTGATGCCTGCCGGGAAGACGTGCCAGGCAAACGGCGCGCCGGCGTGTTTCCACTGGGACTTGGCAAAGCGTTCGTCACGCGCGATGATCGTGTTTTCGTCCGTGCCGGAATGGTAGTGGTTCGGACCGGCGTGTCCGGCGACGAAACCGCCGTTTTCGTGGTCGATGTAGAACGGCTCGATGAAGTTCGCGGGCTTGCCGCCGAGCATCTGCAGAATGTATGTTGCAAGACCGCCGCCGATATCGCCTTCCGGCACGGTAACCATTTTCTCGTTCGGGTCAAGCGGTGTGAAGCCGGGACGCAGACCGACGAACTTGAACAGCACCGTGTCGATGTCGTTGAGCACCAAAAGGTCGATGCCGTTCTTCTTGGCAACCTGCTCCATCGCATAGGTCGCTTTGACCGAGGCGTGGAACTTTGCAAAATCCACGTTCGGATAGACCTTGAACTTTTTGGCGAGTTTATCGACGATCTCTTGAATCATCGCATCGTCGGTATGTTCGATTTCGTCTACCACTTCCGCCACGGAGAGGAAGTGGATCTCCGGACCGATCTTCATAAAGACGTTATAGGGATCGACGTAGGTCGCCCACATCGCCTCGTTGTAGCAGGCGAGCAGACCCAGCGAAGTCGAACGCAGCACGGCGCGCGCCTTGGCGGCGACGGCAAACGTTTTGATCTTCGGCATGACCTGATCGAGCGTGCCGATGCAAAGCGTACTCATGGGGCGATTCCAGCGGCGGAACGAGCCGCTTGCTTCCTGGAAGCCGACGAGCGCGCCGGCGGACAGGAAATCAACAAATTGATTTTCGTCGTTGGTGTCGGTGATACTCAGCGAGTCGCGCACGAACGAAACGAGCATCAGCGGCATCGGCGGCAGCTCACGCAGGAAACGAATCCACGCAAAATCTTCCGCCCAGGACATAAAACAAACGACCACGCCGTCCACTTTTTCGTTGAAGAAGCGGCTGACGGCTTTTTCCGCTGCCTCGCGCGTATAAACCGGCTCGTCGCAGATCACGTCGGCGAACTGCTCCATGCGCTTGAGATAGGTTTGTTTTTCAATGGCTTTCCGCTCTTTGTAGGTGCCGTCTGCCGTGCCTTCGCCCAGCGGCTGAAAGCGTTCGGCGCCGATCAGCATAAAACCGATCTTCGGCTTGCGATTCAGATCCATAATATCCCTCGATTCTTCCGTTTTGATATGGTATTTGACAATGCCGTATCTACCCCTTATAATAATAGAAAAGCGCGTTTGGGACTATCAACGATATTCCGCTATTTATACAAAATCTTACGCTTTTCAAAAAGGGGGCTGCGGAAATGGAACTGATGTATTTGACGGGCGCGGGTTATTTCAGCTCGGACGTTTTAGGCATTAAACGCGGCAAAATCACGCCGGAGCGCCGCGTGCAGGAATATGAGATCGAATTGTTTACCGATGACTATGAATGGGGAAAGGTCAATGGCGAAACGATCGCCTATCGCAAAAATCGGCTGATGATTTTTCGCCCCGGCGATGTGCGCTGCTCTAAACTCGGCTTTTCCTGCCATTTTATTCATTTGACGATCACCGATCACCGGCTTTGCGAGACGGTGGAACGTTTTCCGCGCGTGACCGAGCTGGCGGATGCCGATGGCTTTTTGCGATATTTCCGCGAGGCGGCTGCGCTCTTTCCGCCGACGGAGGAGCAGCGGTCGTTCCGTCTGCTTTCCTGCGTATTCGGGCTTTTTGCGGAACTTGAGACGTTTCTGAGCCGGACGGCGCAGGAGCGGATGGTTGCCGCCGAGGGCGACGCCGTGGCAATCGGCAAGGTGTTTATGACGGAAAACCTGCATCGGGATATCCGGCTTGCCGACGTGGCGGCGCAGGTGCATTTGAGCCCCAATTATTTCCATTCGCTGTTTCATAAAACGTGCGGCACAACGCCGCTGGCTTACCTGACGGAGGCGCGTATGGCAAAGGCGCGGCGGCTGCTGCTCACCACGGCCAAGCCGATTTCCGAGATCGCGTCGGAGTGCGGCTTTGCAACGTATAATTATTTCGGCAGCCAGTTCAAAAGCCATTTCGGCTTGACGCCGGCGGCGTACCGCAAGGCGCGCGGACTGTATTCGCTGTAAGGCAGGTGTAAAAATGCGGCAGGATCAATCCTGCCGCATTTTTCCGATTATGCAAAATCCATCTGATCGATCAGATCCGAAACGCCGCGCTTGATCGCGTTTGCCGCATCGTTGGCGGTGCGATAGACCTTCGATTTTTTGGGGATCATCAGCGTGACTGCCGCGCCTGCGACCATGCCGAGCCCCAGCGTGCCGAGAAACGATTTCACATCCATTGCTATCACCTCACGCTGTTAGTATGACCGAAACGCGTGTGTTCCAAACATTTTTTCCTGCCGCAAAAGAAAATGTTGTTTTTCTTCTTTTTTCCGTGATATAATAAATTATCCAAATGTACTCCACCCGAGAAGGAGGAAAAAATCATGTCGATTGATGTATTACAGACGAAAATACGGAAAATGAAAAACCCGTCCATGGTCGGCCTCGATCCCATTCTCGATTTGCTGCCGACACACATTCGTGAACAGGCGTATGCCGAGCACGGCGAAACGCTGAAGGGCGCGGCGGAAGCGTACCGCGTATTCTGCTTCGGTATTCTCGATGCGCTGAAGGATATCGTGCCGGCAACGAAAGTTCAGACCGGCTGCTTCCAGGCGCTCGGCTTTGAAGGCGTGCGTGTGATGGAGGCGGTCATTCAGTATGCCAAAGACCTCGGCTACTACGTGCTGATGGATACGATGCGCGGCGATATCGACTGCACGGCGGAAGCGCTGGCGCAGTCCTACTTCGGCGGCGTGAAGGTCGGCGAAAACACCTATCTGCCGTATCCGTGCGACGCGGTGATGACGAACAGTTACCTCGGCAGCGACGGCATTATGCCGTTTACGCGCTATTGCAAAGAGGGCAAAAACGTCTTCCTGCTTGCCAAGACGTCGAATAAATCCTCGCGCGAGGTGCAGGATCTGCTCTCCGGTGACCGTATCGTTTATCAGGTGATCATGGATCTTGCCATGCGCTGGAGCATCGACCTGTTCGGCAAGAACGGCTATTCGGAGATCGCCGTTGCCGTCAGCGGCAAGCACCCGAAGGTGCTGGAAGAACTGCGACGCAAGTACGACCGTCTGTTCTTCCTGATCCCCGGCTACGGCGCACAGGGAGCAAACGGACGCGACGTGCAGTACGGCTTCGACCGTTTCGGACACGGCGCGGTCGTCTGCGCCGGACGCAGTATTCTCTACGCCTATGCGAAACACGGCAGCACGGGCGAGGACTATGCCGCCTGCGCACGCGAGGCGGCGGAGCGCATGAAAGAGGATATCGGTAAGTTTGTTACGGTCTTATAAAACTATGTAACCGTCATCGTCGGGCGGCAGGGCAATCCTGCCGCCCAAAGCTTTACCAATAGGTCAACAAATAGTTGACGCTGCCGATATAGCGGTTCGTACCGTTGACGGTTCCGTCGCGGCTGGTGGAGACGTTGCCCCGATAGGGCTGGGAATACGAAGTCGTTCTGCGCGTGCGGTTGGCGCGGTTTACGGATCGCGCCGTCGTATACGGCATATCCGAACAGCCAACCATCGTCGCGCACAGCGTCATCGCAGCGAGCGTCAAACCCAATGCCTTCTTCATTGCTTCTTCCTCCTTATATGCAAAAAGGTCAAATTGACCTTGCGCAAGTAGTTTTTGCCGCATTTTTTGCGCTATGCAGCTAAAATTTTGCCAACAAAAAAGCCGTCCCATCGGGACGGCTTTTGAAAAATTAAGAAGCAAATTGGAACACGCAGAAGGCGGCGTAGAGGGAGAGCAGCAGCACGCCTTGCCAGCGGCGGAGTTTGCCGCTTCGGAGTGTCGGCAGCGTCAAAATCACCATGACCAGAAACATCAGCGGCACGTCTACGGCGAGCGATGCATTCACGCCGAGCAGCGTCTTTTCCTGCGGCAGCGAGAACGGGCGAATGGTAATTGCTGCGCCGCTGACCAAGACGAGGTTAAACAGGTTGGCGCCGACAACGTTACCGAGCGACAGCGCACTGTGACCTTTCACCAGCGCGGTAATGGCGGTTGTCAGTTCGGGCAGGGACGTGCCGAGCGCGACAAACGTCAGCGCGATGACCGATTCCGGCACGCCGAGTGCCGCGGCAATAAGCGTGCCGTTTTCCACAAGCAGGTTGGCGCCGATGGCGATGCCTGCCGCGCCGACAAGCATGAGCAGCAGCGATTTGAGCAGCGGCGTTTCTGCTTCCTCCGATGCTTCCGCTTTCGGCGTTTCCGTCAGCGCGCGGCGGGCGGAGAGCGTAAAATAGACGAGGAAGATGGAAAGCAGCAGAATGCCGGAAAAGCGCGTAAAGCTGCCGCCGGTATAGGCGATGCCGGCATAGAGCACGGCGGCAATGAAGAAGAAGATCGTCGGCAGCCGCAGGGAAGTGCGGTCAACCGAGGAGGGGCGAATGGCGGCGGTCAGCGCCGCAATCAGCGCGGTGTTGCAGATGACCGAGCCGATGGCGTTGCCGTAGGCGATCTCACTGTGGTTTTGCACGGCGGCGGAGGCGGATACCATCACTTCCGGCAGCGTCGTGCCGATCGACACGACCGTTGCGCCGATGAGCAGCTCCGGCACGTGAAACCGTTTGGCGATGCCCACACTGCCGTCTACAAACCAGTCGCCGCAGACGATGAGCAACGCAAGACCGATGACAAAGAGAACTACCGCAGTTAACATAAAAACGCATCCTTTCACAAAAAAGCACCGACGCGGTTTTACCGTGTCGGTGCGATTGCAGCAGGGAAGCACCACGGCAAAACCGCGGTGAGTCTTGCGATTACGAAACAGACAGCCAATGTTCGGCGGGGTTGTTGACCTGTTTCCGCACGGTCGTGCGCGCTACTCCCTCACAACGAGCAACGATATTTTAGCAAAAGCGCAGGGGATTGTCAAGCGGCTTTCCGTCGCAAAAAGTCGTCAGGAAGCTGCGCCGTTACAATTGCGAAGAACACCAGCGCGCAGCCAAACAGTTCCTGCGGCGAGAGCTTTTGCCCGATCACGAGCCAGCCGAACAGCGCGGCGAAGACCGCCTCGGTGCTCATCGTCAGAGAAGCGACCGTCGGCTCGACGTGTTTCTGCGCGATGATTTGCAGAGTGTACGCCACGCCGCTGGAAAAGACGCCGGTATAGACGATGGGCAGCCATGCGTTGCCAATGGCGGCAAGCGAGATCTCTTCCGTCAGCATTGCAAACGGCAGCGAGTACAGCGAGCAGAACAGATATTGCAGCGCCGCCAGCCGAACGCCGTCCACGCGGTTGGCGATATGATCGATGTGCAGAATATGGAAGGCGAAGCAGAACGCGCAGAGCAAAGTGAGAATCTCACCGATTTCTGCGGTAAAATTGCTTTCGCCGCAGAGATAGAACAGTCCGACGACTGCCGCCGCCACGGCAAACCACAGATGGAAGGAGATCTTTTTGCCGAGCAGGATGCCGCTCAGCGGCACGAGTACGATATACAGCGCGGTAATAAAGCCGCTTTTGCCGGCGGATACGCCGCAGACGATGCCGAGCTGCTGCAGCGTACACGCGACGAACAGGACCAGACCGCAGACAGCGCCGTGAACGAGCAGACTTTTCTTTTCGGCAGACGATTGCGGCTTGAAGTCCGCGGTGTAGCCCAGTTTGTCACGCACGGCAATCACCGGCAGCAGCACCAGAAAACCGATCATCTGCCGTACCGCCTGGAACGTGAACGGACCGACAAAGTCCATGGCAGTCGTCTGCGTGACGAACGCAAAACCCCAGAACAGCGCCGTCAAAAGCAGCATGATTGTACCTTTTAATTGTGTTTTCATTTCTATCACCTGTGTAAAAAACTGGAATCAATCTACCACAAATAAGAAGAAATATCAATAAAAACTTCTGTTGCTCGCGTTGTGCGCAAGGTGAAAATGTGGTATACTATCATATCTGAAAAATTACGGAGGCATTCCATGGCAAAAACCATTCCCGAACGATCGGAACTCCCGGCGCAGTATTGCTGGGCGCTGGAAGATCTCTATCCGAATGACGCGGCGTGGGAGCGCGATCTTGCCGCGCTTTCGGAACTGGTGGAAACGATTCCCGCCTACCGCGGTACGCTCGGCAAAAGTGCGCGGCGGCTGCTCGCGTATTTGCGCTTTCAGGACGAATTGAGCGTGCAGTGCGACAGGCTCGGAAACTACGCGCACCGCAAAGCCGACGAAGATACGCGTGACAGCGCACGGCAGGCGATGGCGGAAAAGTTATCCACGGTGCTGACAAAGGCGGCGGAGCTTTCCGATTTTGATGCTCCTGAGATTTTGGCGATCCCCGAAAAGACGCTGCAATCGTTCTATGAAAAGAGCGCGGCGCTGCGGCAATACGAAACGTATCTTTCGCGCATTCGCCGACGCCGCGATCATATCCTTTCGGCAGACGGCGAGAAGCTGCTTGCATCCGCCTCGGAATTGGGACGCGTTGCGCAGACGACGTTTGCCCGCTTCAGCAACGCCGATCTGACGTTCCCCGACGTGCGCGACGCACGCGGAAGGAAGCACCCTTTGACGCAGAGCACGTATATTTCGCTTTTGCAGAGCGGCGACCGCACGCTGCGCGAAAATGCGTATCGCACCTATTATGCCCAATATGCGGCGTTTCGAAATACGATGGCGTCCACGCTGGCAGGACAGCAAAAGATGCTGTGGTATTATACGAAAGCGCGGAATTACACTTCGCCGCTGGAACGCAGCCTGTACCCGAACGAAATTCCCGAAAGCGTGTATCGCGAACTGATTGCCGCCGTGCGGCAGCATCAGCCGCTGATGGCGCGGTATTTGAAATTGCGGAAAAAGATGCTCGAAGCGTCTGAACTGCATTTCTATGATCTTTACGTTCCGCTGGTCACGCCGCCGCAAAAGAAGATCGGCTATCCCGAGGCGATGAAGACCGTGAAGAAGGCGCTTGCGCCGCTCGGCAAGGAGTACGGCGCGATTTTACAGCGCGGCTTTGACGAGCGATGGATCGACGTCTATGAAAATCGGGGCAAACGCTCCGGCGCGTATTCCGCCGGCGCAAGGGTGCATCCCTACGTGCTGCTCAATTATACGGACGATCTCGACGGCGTGTTCACGCTGGCGCACGAGATGGGGCATGCGATGCATTCCTATTTTTCCAACCGAACGCAGCCGGTGATCTATGCTGATTATGAGATTTTCGTCGCCGAGGTCGCTTCGACCTGCAACGAGGCGCTTTTAATGGAATACCTGCTCGGCAGAACGGCAACGCGCCGTGCGCGGATCTATCTGCTGAATCATTATTTGGAGCAGTTCCGCGCCACGCTCTTCCGGCAGACGATGTTCGCCGAGTTTGAACTGAAAATCTCGGAGCTGGAGGGCGAGGGTGTGCCGCTGACCGCGCAGACGCTGCAGGACACTTACGCCGCGCTTCTTCGCGACTACTTCGGCGACGACGTGGTTTACGACGACGAGATCACGATGGAATGGGCGCGGATTCCGCACTTCTATTATGATTTTTACGTTTATCAGTACGCAACCGGCTATGCCGCCGCCATTGCGCTTTCGCGCAGGATTTTGCAGGAGGGCGAGCCGGCGGTACGGGACTATCTGGCGTTCCTCTCCGGCGGCTGCAGCAAGAGCCCAATTGAACTTTTGCGCGGCGCAGGCGTGGATATGGCGTCGCCAAAACCGATCAACGACGCCATGGCGCTCTTTTCGCGGCTGCTGGACGAAATGGAAAAACTGACGGAGGAAGCGCACGATGAAGAATGAAGAGAAACTGTTTCTGCCGGTGCTGCACTCGTTTGAAAATGATAATATCTATACCGGCTCGCTCGGCGCGCTGCGCTTTCGCATCGTGCCGAATGTGGTGATGAAAAACAGCAAGGAAGTCGATAATGACGCAAGCAGCATCAATGCGGAGTATTGGCACGGCGAATACTGCTACGAAAAAAGCACGATCGAGGGCAAGCAGACGTTCCCCATGTCCGAACAGGGCAGGGAAGCCATGCGGGCATGGCTGCTGGAACAGGCATAAGAAAAAGCAGGATGCCTTGCATCCTGCTTTTTTGGTTTTAACCCTGCGCGGCTTTGACTTTGATCCAGTAGTCTGCCAGCATCTTTTTGAGCGCCTGATTGTTCTCAAACGACTCATCGAGTTCGTAGCCGCTGCGCGGCAGATACGCCTCGTTTTCGCCGTAGAGATCGGGATCGGTTGCCATCAGTTCCAGCACCTCGGCATTCGGCGAGGAGTAGCCGACGGTTTCCGCGTTGTCGTAGGCGGCTTCATAGGTGAGCATATAGTTGATGAACTCATGCGCGAGCAGCGGATTTTCCGCGTTCTTCATGATCACCATGCAGTCGTACCAGATATTCGTGCCTTCCTCCGGCATCCAAAAGCGCATATCCTCGTTTTCGTCGAGGATAACCGCCGCATCACCGCTGTAGACAACGGCGATATCTTTTTCACCGCTGATCATGCCGTCGATGACTTCATCGGTCACGTAGGTCGGGTCCATGGTGTTGTTCATTTCCAGCAGCCATTCATACGCTTCACGCACCTCGTCGGGATCGGAGGTATTCATCGAATAGCCCAGCGCCTTGAACGCCATCATGAAAGAGTCGCGCTCGGAGTCGTAGACGTAGGTATGACCCTTATACTTCGTGTTGCGCAGAACTTCCCAGCCCTGCGATTCCACGTCCTCGGGATCGACGTTCTGCTCGTTATAGACGATGCCGACGCTGCCCCAGAAATACGGAACGGCATAGGTGTTATCGGGATCGAACGGCAGATTCTGTACTTCCTCCGCGAGCAGCGGCAGGTTGGGCAGCAGCTCGTGATCGAGCGGCTGCAGCTGATCCTGCTCCATCAGCAGTTCGATCATATAGTCCGACGGAATGACAACGTCGTAGCTGTCGCCGGCCTGCAGTTTGGTATACATCATCTCATTGGAGTCGAAGTACTCAATGATGACGTCCACACCGTACTGCTTTTCAAAGTCGGAAATCACGTTTTCGCCGAGGTATTCGCCGGTGATATAGAGTTTCAGCGTTGCCGAGCCATACTTTTCGATGGCGTCTTGACGGCGCGCTTTTGCAGAGCCGACGCCGAGCGCCGCGCCCACGCCGATCGCCACGACCAGTACCGCAGCAATCGCAGCGAGCATCACACGGCGCTTTTTCGGGTCCCGCTCGGATTTTGCCGTGTGGCTGCGCAGAATCGGGACGAGGTTGACGATGCCCAACACAAACGTGATCATAATGATGATCAGCGTGGAAAGGGCGTTGATCGAGGGATTGACGCGCTTGGACATCGTATAGACGAGAATGGAGATATTCTGCACACCGTTGCCCGTGACGAAATAGGAGATGATGAAGTCATCAAACGACATCGTGAAAGCGATCAGCGCACCGGACAAAATGCCCGGACGGATCTGCGGCACGATGACTTTCATGATTGCCTGCATCGGCGTTGCACCGAGATCCATCGCCGCGTCGGTCAGGTTGGGATCGAGCGAACGCAGTTTCGGCGTGACCGAGAGCATGACGTAGGGTGTGCAGAACATGACGTGCGCCAGCAGCATCGTAAGAAAGCCCTTACGAATGGCGAGCGCGCTGAAGAACATTAGAAGACCGATAGCGGTAACGATCTCGGGGTTCATCACCGGCAGGTCGTTCAGACGTTCCACAAGCTGCTGCACGATTTTGCGGCTCTTGGAAAGACCGATTGCCGTCAGCGTGCCGATGACGGTGGAAAGCACCGTTGCCAGCACCGCGATCAGAACGGTATAGAGGATGGATTCCATCATCGTTGCGTTGGCAAACATCTTTTCATACCATTGCAGCGAGAAGCCCGTGAAGGTCGTCAGCGACCGCGAGGCGTTGAAGGAAAAGAGAATGATGTAGAGGATGGGTGCGTAGAAGAACAGCAGCGTCAAGCCGAGAATGATCTTGCTGCCGACGCTCGTGCGTTTCGTTTCCGTCATGACCATCACTCCTTTCCGGCGGAGGCGGGCGTTGCGTCCACCTTACGCGTGAGCCACATGGAGAGCATGATGATGACTGCCATGATCAGCGAGATCGCGCTGCCGAAGTTCCAGTCGCCTGCGGTGAGGAACCGCGATTCGATCACGTTGCCGACCAGTACGAACTGACCGCCGCCGAGCAGCTTCGGAATGAAGAAACTGCTGACTGCCGGCAGAAAGACCAGCGTAATGCCGGAGATGACGCCGGGCAGCGACAGCGGCAGTGTCACGCGCAGAAACGCCTGCGTGCGATTGGCGCCGAGGTCGTTGGCAGCCTCCAAAAGCGACTTGTCCATCTTGGCAAGGGAAGTGTGGATCTGCAGGATCATAAACGGAATAAAGTTATAGACCATACCCAAAATGACCGCAAAATCGGTATAGAGCATCTTCACACGCCCCAAACCGAACCAGCCGAGGATATTGTTGATCACGCCGTTATCCTGCAGGATGCCCATCCACGCATAGGTACGCACGAGCATGTTGATCCACGTCGGCATCGTGATGAGCAGGATCATCAGCAGGTTGTTCTTCTCGGGAAGTTTGGCTAGGCAGTAGGCGATGGGATAGCCCAAAAGCAGGCAGATCGCCGTGGTTTCCACCGCCACAACCAGCGAACGGATCAGCACTTCGATATAGTCCCGATCCGTGAGGAACTTGGCGAAGTTCGCCAGCGTGAACTTAAACGTCGTCACTTCGTTGCCTGCAGTCGTGAACGCATAGAGCATGATCAGCAGCATCGGCGCGAGGATCATCACCAGGATCCATGCGACGTAAGGATAGGTGATTCTGCGAAAGGATTTCAATTAGAATGCACCCTCCTTCTTCTTCATCACGTGGATATCCTCCGGCGCGAACACAAGACCGACCTGTTTGCCTTCTTCGAGTTTGTGCGTCGTGGAAACCTGGTATTCGTAACCCTCTGTGGAGAACGTCACGTCGTAGACGCCCGGTTCGATCGTTTCGGGGTCGAAGTCGTATTTCACGTCGGTGATTTCGACTTGTTCACCGTCTTCCAAACTCCACGCGCTGGCGCTTGCCCAGGTTTCCAGGTCGGTGTCAAGCGTGATGCTCTCCTGGATATCTTCGACTTTCTTAAAGAAGTTCATCGCGTAGATCTCTTCCTGGTAGACCTCGTTTTCGTTGCGGCTCGGCATGGCGACGGCAACCTTGACCGTGATGGCGGTGCCGGCTGCAGTCGCAAACGTCACGGCATATTCACCGGTTTCTGCTTGGATATTATGCTCGATCGTCTTAATGGAGATCGGCTCTTCCGTTTCGGCGTCCCACGCTTCGGCGGAGGCAAGCGCGACGATCTTGGCGTCGTCCAGCTCCGGCACGTCCTCAATATCGACGAGGAAGCCCGTCGCGCTGATCTTTTCCTGCTTTTCCTCGTTAAAGACCGGCTTATCCTGGGAAACCTGCATTTTGACGGTGATCGACGTGCCGACGCGCGTTTCCACGATCGTTTCATAGCGCACGCCCTTGAAGAGCTGGCTCTTGACCGTGCCTTTCAGCATGCCCTGGCCGCGGGGAACGACGTCCAAATGCTCCGGACGAATGACGACGTCCACCTT
The DNA here is from genome assembly GCA_017444195.1 of Oscillospiraceae bacterium. GTDB lineage: Bacteria > Bacillota > Clostridia > Oscillospirales > Oscillospiraceae > RGIG3566. The sequence continues at coordinate 1,606 of JAFSXE010000104.1, read as the reverse complement.
TTCGCCCTTGTCAAAGCCGCGCGCGTCACATTCAAATTTCTTATCCTCAAACCTGACGTGCGTATCATCCTGCACCACGCCGTCAACAATGTTCGTTTCGCCGATGAACTTGGCGACGAACTCGTTGACCGGGTGGCTGTAGATCTCTGTCGGCGTGCCGATCTGCTGGATCTCGCCGGCGTTCATCACGACGATTTTATCGGACATCGTCAGCGCTTCTTCCTGATCGTGCGTGACGAAAATGAACGTGATGCCGACTTCTTCCTGGATATATTTCAGTTCTTTCTGCATCTCTTTGCGGAGCTTGGCGTCGAGCGCACCCAGCGGCTCATCGAGCAGCAGTACGCTCGGCTCATTGACCAGCGCGCGGGCAATGGCAATTCGCTGCTGCTGACCGCCGGAAAGCTCGGTCACGTTACGCTTGGCGTAGCCGTCGAGGTTGACGAGCTTCAGCATACGCATGACCTTCTGCTGAATGACGTCCTTCGGCTCTTTTTTGAGCGTCAGACCGAATGCCACGTTGTCATAGACGTTCATGTGCGGGAACAGCGCGTATTTTTGGAAAACGGTGTTGATCTCGCGCTTATAGGGCGGCACGTTGACGATATCCTCACCGTCGAACAGCACCTGACCTTCGCTCGGCTGCAAAAAGCCGCCGAGGATGCGCAGCAGCGTCGTCTTTCCGCAGCCGGACGGACCGAGCAGCGTGACGAATTCGTTTTCGTAAATATCAAGATTGATGCCTTTGAGTACGACCGTGCCGTCCTCAAAATGCTTAACAATGTTTTTGAATTGAATCAGTTTTTTCTTTGTGATCATGTTTCGTTCCTCCGCAAAGTATAGTTGGGAAAATACTTTTGCACAAACGGTACGGCGGCAACGCGGAAGCGTTTTCCGTCGAGGTAATTCAGGTCTTCGCCGTCTGTTTGAAAGGCAAAAGATACTTCATACGACCACAGGCATTGGTATACTTCGCCGTATGCGCGGTTTTTTTCGCCGTAGCCGTATTTTCCGTCGCCCAGCAGGGGATGACCGATGTCGGCAAAGCAGGCGCGGATTTGATGAGTACGCCCGGTTTCAAGTTCCGCCTCCACCAATGCGAGTTTGCCGCTTGCGGCAAGCGTGCGGTAACGCGTGATGGCGGTCTTGGCGCCGGGCACCGGTCTTCGATGAACCGACACGAGATTCTTTTTCTCGTTTTTCAGCAAAAAACGCTCGATCACGCCCCGTTCGGGTTCGGGTGTGCCGAGTGTAATACACAGGTAACGCTTGCCGAGTTCGCGCGCCTGGATCTTCTCATTGAGGATTCTCAGCGCGGCGGCGTTTTTCGCTGCGATCACGATGCCGCCGGTGTTGCGGTCGATGCGGTTGCAGAGCGCCGGTGTGAAGCTGTTTTCCTCGCGCGGCCGCCATTCGCGCTTTGCGTAAAGATACGCCTGAATGTGGTCGATCAGCGTCTTGCCGTATTCCGCGCCGTCGTGCGGATGAACCGCCTGCCCCTGCGGTTTGTTCACCAGCAGGATATTATCGTCTTCGTAGACGATGTCGAGTTTTGGAGAAGCAATGGTCAGATAGGCGTTTTCTTCGCGCGGCGCTTCGAAAAACT
>JAFSXE010000103.1 GCA_017444195.1 Oscillospiraceae bacterium | reverse complement strand
TATGGATATAGTCCGCGCCGCTTGCGGCAAGCAGATCCAGACTGCTTTGCATATTGGCGAAGTCGCCGGAGAGAATGGACGGAGAAACTTTAATCATAGCGGTTGCCTCCAAGAATAATGTCGTTTTTTTGCACCCTTTGACGGTGCGGAGCATAAAGATGAATATGCGGCGCGCGCGTTTCGGCTCTCTTTTTTTCCACACGGGCGCAGTCGCCGGGCTTGGGGCTGCGTTTTGCAGCCCCGCCGTGGATATTATAGTATCTTCGCGGCAGGGTGTCAATTGAAAAACTGTCACCACCTCGCGCGTCCGGCATAAGATGAAGTGACCGGCAAAGATGCTGTCAATTCGAAAACAGGAGGTTTCCGACTATGTCTTGCAATTCCAATCTCGGCAACAATTGGTGGATCATCCTTTTGGTTATCCTCATCGTCCTTTGGGGCGGCAACGGCTGCGGCTGCCAGTCGAACGGCTGCGGCTGCTGAGCTACACAAAAAGCACCGTCGTAAGACGGTGCTTTTTTCGTTTAAGACGGGAAACCATAGGATACAAAGCGGCGCATACATTTCTTTTGCAGGTATTCTTTGAAACTTTCCGCGCCGCCGTCGATGCTGTCCTTCGGCACAATGTAAAACGCACGGCCTTTGATTTCAAGGAAGAACGTCTTTTCGGTTTCCAGCAGGTTGTAGATCTCTTTGAACTTGCTGCGCGCAAACGCCTTCTGCCCGCTGATTTTCAGTTCCACGCCGTTGCCGTCCACGGTAAAGTGGGCTTTTTTATTGAGGTAATATCGGCGATACCGCTGCACGGAGTTGCCGGCGTTCTTGCGCCCCATCGTTACCGAGAGCAGCAGAACCAGTCCGAAGAGAACCGCCGGAATCAGCAGCCCGATGGTAGCGCCCTTGCGAACGATCAGCAGGGCGAACAAGCCGAGTCCTGCCAAACCGATCAGCCCAAGCACAATGCGCGTGACCGGCGAAACGGCAGTTTTTTCCAGATACATTGCCTCAAAATCGCGCAGCACCTCGTCGGTGTAGACGAAATTCGCCTTGTATTCTTCTTTTCCGCTTGCCATATTAGTCCTTTCCCTGACCGTAGTAGGCATTCGGACCGTGTTTGCGCGAATAGTGTTTATCCTGGATGCGCTGCGGCGCCGGCTCGGCGTTCGGATTGACCTGCCGCGTGAAGAGCGCCATCTTTGCGACCTCTTCCAGCACGACCGCGTGATATACGGCCTTGTCCGCGTTTTTGCCCCAGGTGAACGGGCCGTGGCTGTGGCAGATCACACCCGGCACCTCCACGGGATTCAGCCCGCGCCGGCGGAAGCATTCGACGATGGTGTTGCCGGTGTTGAGTTCGTAGCCGGCGTCCAGTTCCTCCTGCGTGAGGTGGCGCGCGCAGGGGATCGGACCGTAGAAATAGTCTGCGTGCGTCGTGCCGTAGCAGGGGATATCCACGCCGGCCTGCGCCCAGCCGACGGCATAGGCGCTGTGTGTGTGGACGATGCCGCCGATCTCCGGGAAGGCGTTGTAAAGCACCATATGCGTCAGCGTATCGGAGGACGGATTGAGTTTGCCTTCGACCTTGTTTCCTTTGAGATCCATCACGACAAGGTCTTCCGGCTTCAGATCCTCATAGTCCACGCCGGAAGGCTTGATAACGAACAGACCTTTTTCGCGGTCGATGCCGGAAACGTTGCCCCATGTAAAGGTGACAAGTCCGCGTTTCGGCAGTTCCATATTGGCTTCGTACACTTGCTGTTTCAGTTCTTCAAGCATCGTCATTCTCCTTTATTCCGTAACGGTATACATGGCGACTTCGTCAATTTCGCGGTTGGTGCCGACGAGGACGTCCTTGCCGTCCTTGTTCACGAAATGCATCAGGTTAGCGCAGCCGGTCGCCTTGTCGATGTATTCCGTCTTGTAGGCGCCGTCTTCGTAGGTGATGGCGATCGTGCAGCGCGTGCCCTTGCGCCAGCCCACGGTCCACGTCGGTTTGCCGAGCAGCATGCCTGCCCACGTGGCGTGCAGCATCTCGGTGTCCTTTTCGGGAGCGTCATATTTCCAACAGGGGACGTAGTTGCCGAGTTCATCCAGATGATAAATCGTAAGGCTTGCGCCGTGGAACGGGCTGATCGTGCCGAGTTCCAACTTGCCGTCGCCGTCGAAGTCCAGCAGCACGGAGTCGCTGGCGGGAACGGCGCAGAGCTGTTGGATTTCCCAATCCTTGCCGGGCGCGGCAGGCGGGCAGAACAGGAACGTGCCTTCTTCACAGCCGACGACCGCGGCGTCATGACCGTTCAATTTGATTTGGCTGTAGCCGTGGTTGCGGAGCATACCGGTCTTGATCGGCGTCAGGGTGAGCTGCTTGTCTTCATTGAATACGGAAAGGTCCTTCGGCAGCACGGTGGCGTAGCACGCGCCGGCAAAGCGCCAGTCGTCCTTATATTCATGCGCGGATTTCAGGCAGCAGACCAAAAGATAATTCACGCCGTTGCGGTTCAGTACGCCGAAGCGATGGACGAACGGCGCATCACAGAGCGTGCGGATCTCCCAGCCGTCTTCCTTCGCCGTGGCGATCACGATTTTTGCGTTTTTCGAATCGTTCGGCGAATAGAATTTGTGCGTGGCAAGGAACTGCCCTTCGGTTCCGGGAACGGGAACCATCGTCATCACGCCGCCCGGCTCCGTCCAAACGGTGTCAAGCTGTGTGCCGTCCTCGGCAAACAGATAGCAGGGATCGGTCTTTTCCGCGGCGACGAGGAAGCAATGTTCACCCTTCCAAGTCAGCTCGCTCATGGCATAGCACTTGTTCAGATTGGAAATAACTTTTTTCTCGATTTTCATACAGGCGCTCCTTTCTGCCGTTTTAAGTATTTAAGGTTGCTGATCCAACAGGCCGGACATGGTTTTGCAGGCAAAGCGGATATCATCCGCCCAGGTGTCGTCGTTTCCGACGTACCACATCTCGGTAACGTAGCGGCGAATGCCCAGTTCCCACGCGGTTTTGATTACTTCGGGGAAGTTGACGTGCCCGGTGCAGAACGGCACTTCGCGGAAAATACCCGGTTTCGTTTCTTTGAGGTGCAGCGCAACGATATGACCGCGTCCGGAATGAAGATCGCCCATGACGCTGCCGCCCGAAGTGAGCGCGGCGTTTGTCAGGTTGCCGGAATCAGGGTAGACGCCGAGGTAGGGACTGTTTACCGCGTCCACGTAGTACATGGATTTCCAAACGGTGTTCATAAAGTCGGTTTCCATCGTTTCAAAACCCATCAGAATGCCCTTTTTTGCCGCCATTTCGGTCGCCTTGCGAAGGTTTTCCAGAAAGAGATCCTTTGACGCTTTCGTGCTGTCCTCATAGTAGACGTCATAGCCGGCGAGTTGAATAATGCGGATGCCGAGATCGTCGGCAAGCTCAATCGCCTTTTCCATGATCTCCATGCTGCGCTGACGGATGGCGGGGTCGGCAGAACCGAAGGGGTACTTCCGGTGTCCCGAAAGGCACATGCTGCGAATCGGCAGACCGACCTTCTGCATGGTCTGCACAAGGGCAAGACGCTCCTCCTTTTTCCAGTCGAGTCTTGCCAGTTTTTCGTCTTTTTCGTCGATGCTGATTTCCACAAAGTCATATCCCGCATCTTTGGCAAAACGGAGTTTTTCCTCCCAATTCAGCGAAGGCGGCATCGCCTTTTCGTAGAGCCCGATTGCATATCGTTTCATAGCCTGCTCCTTATTTGTAAAAATAGGCAAAAAACCCTCTTCGTCATTATATATGCTTTCTGTTTGTTTTTCAATAGAAATCCGTCATTTTTGCACAAAAAGAAACATAACGACGAAAAAACGCTGCTAATGAACATAAAACGAACATAAAAATGAAATTTATCATAAAATGAACATAAAATATGCGTATTTGGACTTGATATCGGGAAATAAATGTTATATAGTAGGATTAGCACAGTGGTTGGAAGCAAAACTACATTCATTATGAAAGGGAGGTTTCTTTTGAGCAAGGTTTCTGAAATGACTCGCGAAAAGTGGATCATGTCCACATTCCCCGAGTGGGGCACATGGCTCGTCGAGGATATTGAGAACGAAGTCGTGCAGCCCGGTAACGTCGCCATGTGGTGGCTCGGCTGCACCGGCATTTGGTTCAAGACCCCCGGCGGTGCAAACATCACCATCGACCTTTGGTGCGGCAACGGTAAACGGACGCACGGCAACGGTCAGATGGCTGTCGGCCATCAGATGGCGAACATGTGCGGCGGCCGCAAAATGCAGCCCAATCTGCGCAACGTCCCCTTTGTGATCGACCCGTTTGCGTTTAAGCAGGTCGATGCGGTGCTTGCAACGCACTACCACCAGGATCACATGTCCGCCGAATGGGCGGCGCACGTTATCAACAGCGGTATGACCACGGTCGAAAACGGCAAGGAGATTCCCGTTCCGTTTATCGGTCCGCAGAAATCCGTTGACACGTGGATCAAGTGGGGCGTTCCCGCGGATCGCTGCCGCGTAGTGAAACCCGGCGACAGCTTCAAGATCAAGGACTTGGAGATCGTCTGCCTGGATAGTTTTGACCGCACCTGCATTGTTACCACTGATTCCACCGGCCCCGACCGTGAGGAACTCACCGGCAAATGCCCCACCGACATGGATGAGAAGGCGGTTAACTATTTGGTTAAGACGCCCGGCGGCAACATCTATCACTCCGGCGACTCGCACTTCTCGATCTATTTCGCCAAACACGGCAAGGATCACGACATTGACGTGGCGTTCGGCTCGTTCGGCGAAAACCCCATCGGTATGCAGGACAAGATGACGTCCACCGACATTCTGCGTATGGCAGAAAACCTGCGATGCAAAGTCGTTGTGCCGATCCACTGGGACGTCTGGACCAACTTCCAGGCGGACTGCGAAGAGATCAAGCTGCTGTACGACTTCAAGAAGGACCGCAACGAATACAAGTTCCATCCGTTCTTCTGGCAAGTCGGCGGCAAGTACGTCTATCCGCAAGACAAGGATAAGATTTACTACCACCACAGACGCGGCTTTGAAGACTGCTTTGAGGCGCCGCAGAACATTCCGTTCCGCAGCTGTCTGTAAGGAGGTTCATCATGGCTGAAACGATTTTGCAAAAGATCGTCGAACGCGGGCACTACAAATTTGTAGATCGTGTCGACTCTTGGCAGGATGCAGTCCGACTCAGCACGGAATCGTTAGTGAAAACCGGCTACGTCAGCGAGAACTACTATAAGCAGATCGTGGATTGCATCGAAAAGTACGGCCCCTACGTTGTCTTTGACCACTACATTGCCATGCCGCACTCCTCCGAGGGCGCCGAAGGCGCCAAGAAGACCGGCATCGGCTTTATGCGCGTCAAGGAAGACGTCGATTTCGGCAAGGATGAAGACGGTGAGCAGAAAGTCGCTCGCCTGCTGTTTACCCTGGCAGCCAAAGATCCCGGAGAGCATATGGATAACATCCAGCAGCTGATGGGCATCTTCTGCAACGAGCCGCTGATCGACGCGCTGCTGGAGGCGAACACGCCGGAAGACATTCTGGCAGCCGAAGCAAAGTATCCTCCCGAGGAAGAATGAATTAAAGAAATAATTTATTGAAAAGGAGAAAAAGCACATGCAAGGATTTCTGAACGTTCTGGTTGCAATTTGGACTTTCTTCTCGACTTACATTCTGCAAAAAGCTCCCTTTATGATCGGCTTCATCACCCTGCTCGGCTACGTGCTGATGAAGAAAAAATGGTATGACGTTCTCAGCGGCACGCTGAAAGCGATCATCGGTATGCTGATTTTGAACGTCGGCTCCGGCGGCCTGGTCAGCAACTTTCGCCCGATCCTCGCCGGATTGAAGGATCGCTTCAATCTGACGGCTACTGTTATTGACCCCTACTTCGGTCAGAACGCGGTTCAGGCCGGTGTTGAAGAACAGTTCGGCGCGGCATTCTCCCAGGTTATGATGCTGCTGCTGATCGCGTTCATCGTCAACATCCTGCTTGTCCGCTTCAACAAGGTTACCAAGTGCCGTTCGCTGTTCACCACCGGCCACGTGCAGGTGCAGCAGGCATCCACGGCCTACTGGCTGATCCTCTTCGCGCTGCCGGCTCTGTGGCAGGGCGGCATCAAGACCGTCCCGATGATGATCATCATGGCGGTGCTGCTCGGCGCCTACTGGGCTGTCGGCTCCAACATGACCGTAAAGCCGATGCAGGAACTCACGGACGGCGCGGGCTTTGCCATCGCGCATCAGCAGATGTTCGGTATCCGCCTCGGCTACATCCTTGCCGACAAACTCTTCGGCACCAACGGCGGCAAGCGCAAGAAGGAAATCAAGAAGGTCGGCGATCTGGAGATGCCCGGCTTCTTCTCGATCTTCAATGAGAACATGGTTTGTACCGCCATCCTGATGACCGTCTTCTTCGGCGCCATCATGGCCGTTATCGGCAAGCCGTTCTTCGTTGAAGCCGGCAACCTCAAAGAAGGCGACAGCTTCGTGATGTTCTGCTTTGAGAGATGCCTGAACTTCGCCGTGTATCTGGCGATCCTGCAGCTCGGCGTCCGCACGTTCGTTACCGAACTGACCGCGTCCTTCCAGGGCATTGCCGACAAGCTTCTGCCGGCTTCCGTCCCCGGCGTGGACTGCGCTGTCTGCTACGGCTTCGGCGATGCCAACGCGGTGACCTTCGGCTTCCTCGCCGGTCTTACCGGTCAGCTGCTCGCTATCGTGGGTCTGATCATCTTCAAGAGCCCGGTCCTCATCATCTGCGGCTTCGTCCCGGTCTTCTTCGATAACGCGACGATCGGTCTGGTTGCCAACGAAAAGGGCGGCTTGAAGGCGTGCCTCATCATCCCGTTCTTTGTCGGTATCATCCAGGTTCTCGGCTCCGCCTTTATCGCCGGCTTTGTCGGTATGGCGCAGTACGGTGGCTACCTCGGCATGTTCGACTGGGCGACGGTGTGGCCCGCGATCACGGTCATTCTCAAGTACCTCGGCTACGTCGGCGTCGGTATCGCTGCAATCGTGCTGCTGGCTCTGCCGCAGATCGAGTATGCCCGCGACAAGAAGGGCTACTTCCTGATTACCGAAGATTACGAAGCTTATAAGGAATACATGGCAAACAAGGAAGCCAAGTAATCTTAAATTTGACTGTTTCACTGCCCGGGGTCTTCTCCCCGGCTCCGGGCAGTGATTTCCAACCACGATGAAAGGAATAAACAATTATGGCGAAAATGGATAACAAAAAGTTTATGGTCTGCTGCGCCAACGGCGCCGGCTCCTCTTTGATGATGAAAATGACGCTTCAAAAGGTGCTGACCAAGTTGGATATCAAGCCTGCCACGATCCACCACTGCTCTCTGTCCGAAGGTAAGACCGCTTCGCAGAACTACGATGTCGTTCTCTGCGCGCGCAACTTTGCCAATATGTTTGACGACGCCAAGAAGAAGGGCACCGTTGTGATCGGACTGAAGAACATCATGTCTGCTCCCGAAATGGAGCAGGCGATGAAAGACGCAGACCTCTTGGACTGAAAAAACAACTATGCCTGTCGGCGGAAACCGCCGACAGGCGCAATTTTACTATTTACAATCTTTATGAAATCTGTTATCTTTGACCTCGACAACACGCTTTACAGTTACGACCGAGCGCACGAAAAGGCGTATGCCGAACTACAGCGCTTTGTCGAGCGCGAGCTGAGACTTGCGCCGGCGGAGTTTAACCGTCTGCACGCCGAAGCGCATCGGATTTTGAAGCGGCGCTGCGGCAACAATGCTGCCGTACACAATCGGCTGATCCGCTATCAAATCATCTTGGAACTGATCGGCAAGCCGATCTTCATCGCGCCCGAAATGGCGAATCTCTATTGGCATACCTTTCTCGGCGCCATGGAGCTTGAGCCGGACGCCGTCCAAACGCTGCAAACGCTGCGCACAATGGGACTGCGCATCGGGATCGGTACGAATATGACTGCCGATTGCCAATTTGAAAAGCTTCGATTGCTGGGGCTGACGCCCTACGTCGATTTCCTCGTTACCAGCGAAGAAGCAGCCGTCGAGAAGCCGGATGCGCGGCTGTTTGCGCTGTGCGCCGAAAAATCCGGCGCCGCACCGGGCGAGTGCTGCTTTGTCGGCGACAGTTTGGAAAAAGACGCGCTGGCGGCGAAAAACGCAGGAATGACGGGCATTTGGTATTGCCCCGGCGGATCGGATCGCGGCGCGGAAGGCATCCGCGTGATCCGCGGCTTTTCGGAACTGACCGCGCTGCTGCAAACGCTTTGCGGCTAATGAGGAGACCACAGTATGAAACGAGATCGACAATCGGTAAATCAGCGCCAGCTGGAAGTCCTTTCGCTGATTCGTCAACGGCAGGAAATCCTTGTCAGCGAACTTTGCCAGATTTTTAACGTATCGCCCATGACGATACGCCGTGATATTCAGTTTTTGGAAAAACAGGGCAAAATCAGCCGCTTTCACGGCGGTGCGACGATTGACCTGGAAACGATGGTTTCCAAGGATCGAGTGGACGTCTCGCTTTGCCGAGGATGGATCGCGCAATACGCCGCCGGTTTGGTACAGGACGGCGACTGCCTTCTTATTAACGGAAGTAATACCGCGCTTGCCATGCTGGATTATTTAGAGGGCAAGCACGTGATAGTTTATACCAATAACGGTTTGGCGGTGGGACGCAATTACCCGGAAGGCGTGGACGTATGCCTGCTCGGCGGAGTGTTGCGCGCCGATCATATTCTGACCGGCGATCTGACGCTGCGGAATCTTATGGATATTCATGCCGATAAAGCGTTTCTCGGCTGCGTCGGTATTTCACCGAGCGGCGAAATTCTCTGCGGTATTCCGAGCGAATTGAGTGTCAACGAAACGATGATCTCGCACAGCGAAAAGTATTTTATCATGGCGGATCATACCAAGATCGGGCGCTCCAGCCCCTATGCGAGTTTTCTGCTTGAAAAGAAGGGCTGTGTGATTACGGACGGCTTTGCCGCCGTGGAAGTTACCGATCGCTTGCAGGACGGCGATATGGAGGTTGTGCGCGTCAACGATACATACCTTAATTCCGGCAATTCATAAATCGGAACGGAGGATCAAAATGAGATACGAGGCAGTGCTTTTTGATTTGGACGGTACTGTCGTGGATACCTTGCAGAATATCACCGAGATGATCAACCACACGATGCACCATTTCGGTCGGGAGCCGTTTGAGCCTGCTGCGGTGAAGCCGCATCTCGGCTGGGGCGTGGATTATTTGATGCGCCATCTGCTTCCGGAATTATCCGATACGGAGCGCGAGGAGATACTCCGCTATTACCGCGCTTATTACGCGGATCATTCCACGGATAACGTCTGCCCTTATGACGGCGTTCTGCCGATGATGGAGCGTTTGAAACGCGACGGTTTTCGGCTTGCCATTATCTCCAATAAGCCGAACAGCGCGGTTCAGCCGTTTGCAGAAGGCGCGTTTCGGGACGTGATCTCATTCGCCCTCGGCGAGGTTGCCGGACTGCCGCGCAAGCCGGCGCCCGATATGCTGGAATATGCGGCGGAAAAAATGCGTGTTTCCCTTGACCGGTGCGTTTACGTCGGCGACAGCGAGGTGGACGTGCAGACCGCCGCCAATGCCGGCGTTGACTGCATCTCCGTCACTTGGGGTTTCCGCAACCGCGAATACCTTACGAAGATCGGTGCGACGCGCTTTGCCGATACGCCGGAAGATTTGATTGCGCTTTTGGAAAAGGATACGATATAAAAACTCGGCAGTCCGTCGGACTGCCGAGTTTTTGTTTTCACTTTTGACAATTTACGATCTATCGCAAAATCTTATCCGGCTTTTGATACCGTTCCTGCTCGGAAAAGACGCAGCCGCAGTATTTCTGCATATAGAAGCCGAGTTCGCGAGCCCGCGCCTGCCCTTCGCGAAACATCGGGCGGAAGTCCTCATAGTAGAAGTCCACGCCGATTTCGTTTGCGGCGCGCTCCGCCACGGTGCGCATCAACTCGTGGTTTTGATAGGGGCTGATGAACAGGCTGGACGTGAAGGCGTCGAAGCCGCCGTCCTTTGCCGCCTGCGCCGCACCGTAAAGCCGCATTTCATAGCACTTGACACAGCGACCGTCAATATCGGCGGCGACCTCACGGCAGAACGGTCTCAGACCGTAGTCGTCGCGCTCGATCAGCGGCAGTTTGATTTGCGCTGCATAGTCGCGCAGGCAGTTGCGCCGCGCACGGTACTCGGTAAACGGATGAATGTTCGGATTATACCAAAAGCCGGTTAAGTCCACGCCGCGTTCACGCAGGCGGTCGATCGGCAGATTGGCGCATGGCGCACAGCAGATGTGCATTAGGAGTTTCATTGTATCACGACCTTTATATCATTGTAGCACATCTGCGGAAAAAAGTCACGCCTGCTTTGCCTTGACAAGGTCGAACTGCTGCACCATCTGCAGATACGCCGTTGTAAAGGGCCTGCCGAGATGCCACACACCGAGACCGCGCAGGTCGTATTCCGGCACGAGTGCGAGCTTCGCCTGCGTGCTCCGTGCGTCTTCAAACCAGACCTCATGCACCGCGCCGTCGCTTGCGGTATAGTAGAAATACGGCGCTTGCGCCGTTTCGTCGTAGCGGATCTCGGCGCGCATCTTTGCGGCGAGCAGCGGCGCGTATTCGTTGGAGATGGACTGCGCTTTCGTCGAGCCGGCTTCGTAGGGCAGCGTCCAGTCGTAACCGTAGTTCGGGAAACCCAAAAAGACCTTCTGCATCGGCAGTTCCGTCTTGGCAAAGTCCAGCACGCGCCGCACGCTGCCGATTGGCGCGACTGCCATCGGCGGTCCGTAGGTGTAGCCCCATTCGTAGGTCATCAGCAGCACCGCATCGGCATTTTTGGCGATGGCAGCGTAGTCGTGTCCCTCGTAGAGAATGCCGGACTGCGTGCGCGAGGTTTTCGGCGGCAGCGCGGCAAACAGTTCCCAGCCGTGCGCGTTGACCGCGTCGCGCAGCTTACTCAAAAAGGCGGCGTAGGCGGCGGCGTTTGCCGCGCCGAGAAACTCAAAATCAACGTCCAGTCCGCGATAGCCCTCCGATTCCATGCGGCGAAGGACGGACTCGATCAGCGCATCCTGCAACGCCGGAGCATCCAGTACCGTCTGCGCACGGCCGGTGGAAAAGCGTCCTTCCTCCGTCAGCGTGGAAAGGTGCAAAAGCGGCACGGCGTTATACTGCCGCGCAAGGCGAAGCAGCGTATCGTCCATCGGTGCGACGAGTGTGCCGTCGGCGGCAATGCCATGGGTGAACGGCGCAAGGTACGTTGCAAACGGCAACACGCTGCGCAAAAGCGCGGGGTCGGCATTCGGGTAGGCGTAGCCGAGCAGTTCTACGGGACGGTAGCCCTGGTTTTTCAGCGAGATCACAAGGGTGTCGCCCTCATTCAGCGCAGACGTGCCGTCGAGCTGCGGATTGAGCCGCAGAAGCTGCAGCACCGAAACCTTGAATCGCTGCGCGATGGCGTAGAGCGTATCACCCTTTTGCGCGATGGTCGTGACTTCGGGATCGGGAATGATCAAACTCTGTCCCACCGCCAGCGGATACGGCGCACGCAGTCCGTTATAGCGTGCGATCAAAACGGAATCGGCATTGTAAAGCCGCGCAATGGCGGAGAGCGTTTCACCTGCTTTGACAACGTGAATTTGCATATTTTACCACCTCGGAAAAGAATATGCACGTTGGTTGCTTGCATATACTTTCGATGTGTAAAACATCATTTTGATGAGGTGGTCTGCTTGAAAATTCAATGGAAAAAACTGATTTTCGCGCTGCTTTTGCCGCTTGCCGTCGGCGGACTGAGCGCGTTTTTGACGCGCGACGGCATGGAGGCGTTTTCGCAGCTCAATCAGCCGCCGCTTTCGCCGCCGGCGTGGCTGTTTCCCGTGGCATGGACGATTCTCTATCTTCTGATGGGCTACGCGAGTTACCGCGTTTGGACGTCCGCGCCGAGTCCGATTCGCCGAACGGCGATTCGGGTGTATCTTTTGCAGTTGGTCTTTAACTTTGTATGGCCGATCCTGTTTTTTGAGTACGGCAAACTGTGGATTGCGCTGTTTTGGCTCATTGCCCTGTGGGCGCTCGTTGCCTCCACGCTGATCCGTTTCCGGCAGGTGGACCGCACGGCAGGCAATCTGCTGATCCCGTATCTTATCTGGCTGACGTTTGCGCTGTATCTCAACGCCGGCGTGGCGTACTTGAATTAAAAAAATGCGCGGAGAGTGTTCACTCTCCGCGCATTTTTTTCGGTCTTCAGTCTGCGTAGTCGGCGTATTCGTCGTCTTTCAGCGTTTCGCAGCAGTCGCTCACGCGGCTGCATATGCCGGCAAACAGGGTTTTGATCTCATCGAGATACGTGACGATCACGTAGACTGCGCCGGCAATGGTGAGCAGCGCGCCGCTGAGTTTCAGCAGGAATTTCAAAGCTTTCATAAAAATGCCTCCTTTTTTACTCTTGGGTTATCAAAACTTCTCCGGAAGAGATTTTTCGTTTCGTCCCGTCTTTTTCGCGGATCACGAGCGCCCCGTTTTCGTCGATTGCTTCGGCAAAGGCGGAAAACGTGCCGTTTTCCCCATGCAGCGAAACGGTTTTGCCGAGGGTTGCACACGTTTGCCGCACACGGTCCAACCGCGCCGCGGCTTCGCTTTCCGAAAGGGAAGCCGCTGCCGTCAGTTCGCGGATCATTTCGGCCGCCAAGGCTTCGCGGTCCACGGCGTAATCGGCAAGCGAAGCTGCGATGTCCGCAACGCCCTCCGGCACGGCGGCAACGTTCAGCCCCACGCCGCAGATGAGATAGTCAAACGCGCCGCTTGGCGCGATCACGCCCTCGGTCAGAATGCCGGCAAGTTTCTTGCCGCCGAGCAGTACGTCGTTTGGCCATTTGATTTCGCACGCTGCGCCGCAGACGGAAAAGACTGCGCGGCAAACGGCGTCGGCAAACAGCAGCGTCAAATACCGCAGATCCTGTGCCTGCCCCTGTGGACGGAGCACGACAGAAAGATACACGCCGCCTTCGGGCGAGAGAAAACTCCTGCCCATTCTGCCGCGCCCCGCGGTCTGCATTTCGGCAACGACTGCCGCACCGTGCAGGCATCCCTGCCGCGCAAGCGCCTTTGCCACGTCGTTGGTGGAGGTCGTTTCCGCCAGCAGTACGGGCGGCGGCGTCAGTTCGGAAAATCTCATTTGTCGTACCTTCAGTATAGTCCGTTTTTCGCCGTTGTGCAACGGCGCGGACGAAAAATTTACAACTTGTTCAGAAAGATTCCGCGTGCGAACCGTCATAGGCGGCGTCGCCGAACATTTCGCCGATGGCGAGCATATCCGTATACGACCAATGCGCGTTATCCGTACCGACGGGGATACTCTCGTCGTTTTCCCACCGGTTCAGCTCGAACTCGGCGGTGTGGATCACGGTGATCGTCGGATCATGCTTTGCCAGTTCGTGCTGCATGGCAATAAAGGCGCGGTTTTTTTGGACGGTTTCTGGATTTGCGCTTCCAAACGTTTCGCTGATCTCACCCATAATGATCGGCAGTTTGCGATAGTCGCAGCCGGTCGTTTCGGAAAGCGCGTCGCGGATTTCCGCGGCAAACAGCGGAAAGAGCTGCTCATAGGTGTCGGGGTGCAGACGATCCTCCTCGCCCTGCATCCAGCAGAGCGCACAGTAGCGGATGTTTTCCGGGCGGAAGCCGTGCGCCAATAGCAGCGCATAGGATTCGGCTATGACGGTCTTGAACTTCCGCGTCAAAAAGCCGGTCGGCCGATTGGGATCGGTGTTGCCGCCCGTTTCCATGACGGACGGATACCAGGAGCCGCGCTGGTAAAAGCGCGCCCGCCCTGCTTCCTTCAGCGTTTCCGGCAGCGGCTCGTGATGGCGCAGCGACGTGCCGCCTGCCGCGCATTTGACAATTGCGGCTTTGCGGTCGTCCGTTGCATAGCGTTTGCTCATGGAGCGCGCCATACCGAGTTCGGGACCGATGCGGTCTTCACAGAAGCCCTGTCCTTCCTGCACGGGACGAAAATCCTTCATGCAGCAGCGAATTTCGCCGTCGGTATTCGTGCGGTCATGGTAGTACCGCACGTTTTCATAGACGTTGCGGTCACGCGCCTCTTCCGGCGCCATCTCGATCTTCGACGTGCCGCAGGCATTCGACTGACCGGCAAGCAGATAGATATCCAATTTGGTATTCTGCGCCTGCTCGCGGCTGATATTCCAAAAATCCATCTTCAACACGTCCTTTTATCTTTCGATGTGGGAAATGTCATAAGCCGCCTTGCCGAACAACTCGCCGACGGAGAGCATATCGGCATACGACCAGTGGAAGTTATCCGTTCCCAGCGCAATATCCGCGCCGTTTTCCCAACGGTTGAGCGCAAACTTGGCGGTGGGGATCACGGTGATGGCGCCGTCTTTTTCCGCAAGTGCGTGCTGCGTGGCGATAAATCTGCGGTTGTCTTCAATGACGGACGGCTCAGCAGAACGGAACGTTTCGCTGATCTCGCCCATGACGATGGGGAGCCGGTCGTAATCGCCGCCGGTTGCGGCAGAAAGGTGGCTGCGCACCTCCTCGGTGAAGAAGGGGAAGTACTGCGCGTATTCTTCCGCGTGCAGACGGTCGCTTTCGCCCTGCATCCAGCACAGCGCGCAGTAGCGGATGTTTTCTTTTGCAAAGCCGGCGTCAAGCAGCGCGGCATAGGTATCGGAAATCATTTTTTTGAACGTCCGCGTCAGATAGCCGGAGGGACGGCTGGGATCGTCCGACGGCGTTTGCGGCAGCGCGGAGGGATACCACGAGCCGAAGGCACGGAAACGCTGCACGCGGATTTCCGGCAGGTCTTCTTCCAACGGTTCGTGCAGCCGCATGGACGTTGCGCCGCAGGCACATTTGATGATCACGGCGCAGCGGTCGTCAGCGGCATATTTGTCGTTCAGCGCACGTGCCATGCCGAGCTCCGGGCCGATGAACGGCGTTTTCGTTGCGGCGAGTACGGCGGCAGGGATGTCGTTGACAAGTTCGCCTTCGTCGAAGCCCAGTCCTTCGCGTACCGCGCAGAAGTCCTTGCGGTAATAGCGCACGGTGCCGTCGGCGTCGGTGCGGTCGTAGTAAAACCGCACATTTTCATAGATGTTGTGATCGCGCACGGCTTCCGGCGCTTTGGCGATCTGCGTTGCGCCGGAACAGTTGGACTGCCCGGCGAGCAGGTAGATATCCAATTTCATTTTTTGCGCCCGTGCGCGGTCAATTTTCAGAAAAGCCATATGCACACTTCCGTTTTGTGATTTTTTTTATTTTACCATACAATGCGGCATGGTGCAAGGCGGCAGACCCAAGATTTGCTTTTTCTTATAAAACGCGCTATAATAACGCCATATGATGGGTTACTGTGTTCAATGAAAGGAATTTGAACGATGAACGTTATTATTGTCGGCTGCGGAAAAATCGGTACGACGCTGCTGCGCAGCTTGGTTGCCGAGGGGCATAACGTGCTCGGTGTGGACGTTGATCCCAACGTGATTGCACGTGTTACGGACGTGTATGACGCGATGGGCGTTTGCGGCAACGGCGCGGACAGCGATACGCTGACCGAGGCGTCGGTGGAAAAAGCGGATCTGCTCGTTGCGGTCACGGCATCGGACGAACTGAATATGCTCAGCTGCTTTTTGGCAAAGCGCATGGGCGCAAAGCACACGGTGGCGCGTATCCGCAACCCCGAATACAACGACAAAGGGCTGGGCTTTTTGCGCCAACAGCTCGGTCTTTCGCTTTCCATTAACCCCGAATTTTTGACGGCGCAGGAGATCTACAATATCCTGCGGCTGCCTTCGGCGGTGAAAATGGAAACGTTTTCGCAGCACCGCTTTGAAATGGTGGAACTGCGGCTGCGCGAGGATTCGCCGCTGTGCGGTGTGACGCTGACGGAACTGCGCAAAAAGTATCAGGCGGATTTTCTTGTCGGCGCGGTGCAGCGCGGCGAGGACGCGCTGATCCCCGACGGCAGTTTTACGCTGCAGGCAGGCGACCGCATCGGTCTGACGGCAGCGCATAACGAAATTCAAAAACTGCTGCGCATGCTCGGCGTTGTGCAGAAACGCGCGCGCAGCGTGATGATTCTCGGCGGCGGCAGAACATCGTACTATCTGGCGAAGCTGCTGCTTGCCGGCGGCAATGCCGTCAAGATCATCGAGCAGGACGCGCACCGCTGTGAGGAACTGGCGGCGCTGCTGCCGGGCGCGGTGATTCTCCACGGCGACGGCGCACAGCAGGAATTGCTTTTGGAAGAGGGCATTCGGGAAACGGATGCGTTCGTGTCGCTGACCGGCATGGACGAGGAAAACATTCTGATCTCGATTTTCGCCGCTTCGCAGAACGTGCCGAAAACGATTGCCAAGGTCAACCGCCCCGAACTTGCCGCGATGGCGGAAAAACTCGGGCAGGATTGTATCGTGTCGCCCAAAACCGTCACGGCGGATATGATCGTTTGGTACGCCCGTGCGCTGCAAAACTCGCGCGGCGGCGTGGAAACGCTCTATAAACTGATGGATGACAAGGTCGAAGCGGTGGAATTCACCGTTGGCGAGGAGTTCCCGGCGGCAGACGTGCCGCTGCGCGAACTGCACCGCAAGAAAAACGTGCTGATCGCCGGTATTCTGCGTGGGCGCAAGGCAATGATCCCCAGCGGTGATGATCGGCTGCTCGTCGGCGATCAGGTCGTTGTGATGGCGGCAGGTCAGCGGCTCGGCGATCTTGCCGATATTCTGGCATAAGGTAAGGAGACGCTTCATGAATCGGAAAATGATTCTGTCTATCACCGGTAGCATCTTGATCGCTGAAGCGGCAATGCTGCTTTTACCGATGATCGTATCGCTTGTCTACGGCGAGGCGTGCGCATTTCCGTTTGCCGTAACGGCGCTGGGCGCGGCGATCGTGGGGCTGGTGCTGCGCCGGCTGTGCAGGGCGAAGGATTCCACGCTCTACGCCAAGGACGGCTTTGTGACCGTTGCGCTTTCGTGGCTTGCCGTGTCGCTTGTCGGCGCGGTGCCGTTTGTGCTCAGCGGCGCGATTCCGAACTATGTGGATGCACTGTTTGAAACCGTCAGCGGTTTCACGACGACGGGCGCGACGATCTTGACGGATGTTGAAGCCCTGCCGCACGGGCTGTTGTTTTGGCGCAGTTTTACGCATTGGATCGGCGGTATGGGCGTTTTGGTATTCATTCTTGCGATTGTGCCGAGTGTGTCCGACAGTTCTATCCACATCCTGCGTGCCGAGATGCCCGGTCCGGTCGTCGGCAAGCTCGTGCCGCGTGCAAGGGATACCGCAAGCATTCTTTACGGCATCTATCTCGGCATGACGGCGCTGGAGATCGTGCTGCTGCTTTGCGGCGGCATGCCGGTTTTTGACAGCGTGGTACACGCCTTCGGTACCGCCGGTACGGGCGGCTTCGGCATCAAGGCGGATTCCATCGCCGGATACAGCGCCTATCTGCAATGGGTGATCACGGTCTTTATGATCCTGTTCGGCGTGAACTTCAATCTCTACTATCTGATTTTGATCCGCCGCTTCCGCTCTGCGGCGCAGAGTACGGAACTGTGGTCGTATTTCGGCATTATCGGCGTTGCCGTCGCGGCGGTTGCATGGAATATCCGCGGACTGTATTCAGCGGCGGATGCGGTGCGTCATTCGGCGTTTCAGGTTGCGTCGATCATCACGACGACCGGCTTCTCAACGGTTGATTTTGACGCTTGGCCGCAGTTTTCGCGCGCCGTTTTGCTGCTTTTGACGGTTGTGGGCGCGTGCGCCGGCTCGACCGGCGGCGGCTTGAAGGTGTCGCGTGTGGTGATGCTCTTCAAGATGGTGCGCAAAGAAATTCGCGTACTGCTGCGTCCGCGGACGGTGTCTGCGGTGCGAATGGAGGGCAAGCCGGTCGATCAGATGACGCTCGGCAGCGTCGGAACGTATCTTGCGTGTTACGTTTTTTGCGGCGTTGTGCTGTTTTTGGTTGTGTCGCTGGAGAATTTTTCGCTGGAAACCAACCTGTCGGCGGTGCTGGCGTGTTTTAATAACGTCGGACCCGGTTTGGGCTTGGTCGGACCGCTGGGCAGCTATGCGATCTACTCGCCGCTATCGAAACTCGTACTGTCGTTCGGTATGCTGCTTGGCAGATTGGAGATTTATCCGCTGCTGATTTTCCTGCATCTGGGCAGTACGAAACGCTCGTAAAAGGAAGAAAAAATATGAAATTGCTTATCATTCGCCACGGCGATCCGGACTATTCAATCGACTCTCTGACGCCGAACGGCAAAAAAGAGGCGGAGGCACTGGCCAACTACCTTGCCTCGAAGCGGATCGACGACTGCTACGTTTCGCCGCTCGGACGTGCGCAGGATACGGCGGCGTATACGCTCCGAAAGATCGGCAAGACGGCGGAAACGCTGCCGTGGCTGACGGAATTTCCGGCGGCGGTGCGGTTTCGGGAGAGCCCCGAACTGTTTCGCGCCATGCCGACGCCGTGGGACGAGGAGGCGCAGCCGTTCCGCATAGCGTGGGACATTCTGCCGTCCTATCTGTATCCGCACGAGGAATATTTGGATCAGTTCGATTGGCGCACAAGCGAGGTTGCCAAGTTCAGCGATTTGGAAGAAGTCTATGACGGTGTGGCAAACGGTTTGGACGCGCTTTTGGCGAAATACGGCTATGAACGTAACGGCAATCTCTATCATGTGACGAAATCTTCGGATAAGGTCGTCGCGCTGTTTTGCCACTTCGGCGTGGAGAGCGTGATGCTTTCGCACCTGCTCGGTATTTCGCCGTTTGCGATTTGGCACGGCTTTATGGCGCTGCCGTCATCGGTGACGGTGGTGAATACCGAAGAGCGCGAGC
The DNA here is from genome assembly GCA_017444195.1 of Oscillospiraceae bacterium. Taxonomy (GTDB): domain Bacteria; phylum Bacillota; class Clostridia; order Oscillospirales; family Oscillospiraceae; genus RGIG3566. The sequence continues at coordinate 28,469 of JAFSXE010000103.1, read as the reverse complement.
AGGGCGTTGCCTGTTTCCGCGTGTCGCAGTTCGGCGATTTGAGCCATTTGGCGCTTGCCGGCTTGGAGCCGTCGTTTGCCGGTCGCTACTGCGAGCGGTTTGAAGACCCGACGCTGCACTGACAGCTTGCGTTTTGCATGCGGCTATGGTATAATTTTCTCATCAAAACCGAACAAGATTTGAATGGAGGGGCAAATCTATGGAACGCAAAAAACTGGTTGGCTTTATCGGCTTTGGCGAAGTGAATACGCCGATTGAACGGCTGCATTTGAAACATGACGAGGCGCTGGAAACGCTTGCCGCGCTGGATGCGGAAATCATCGACGGCGGACTGGTCATTGACGATCCTGCCTACGAAACGGGCGACGCGGCGATCGCCAAGCTGCATGGCAAAGACATCTGCTGCCTGATCGTCTGCGTGGAGGGCTGGATCCCGACGCACGCCGTCATTCACGTGACGGACGCCTTCCGCCATCTTCCGATTTTGCTTTGGGGTATGTGCGGCTGGCACGACCGCGGACATATCGTGACCACGGCGGATCAGGCAGGCACGACGGCGATCCGTCCGGCGTTTGAAACGCTCGGCTATCGCTTCAAATTCGTCTACAGCGTGATGGATAAGCCTGCGCCGGTCGAAAAGATCCGCGCCTTTATCGATGCCGCGTTTGCCGCGCAGAGCCTGCGCACGGCGAAGATGGGCACGATGGGCTACCGCGATATGCTGCTTTACGGCACGCAGTTTGAAGGGCAGTCCATGCGCGGACAGATCGGTGTGGAAGTCGAGCCGTTCGAGATGCTCGAAATGGTACAGAACGTGGAGAAACTCGATGAAGCCAAGGTCCGTGAGGGCGTGGCGTTCGTCAAGAACACGTGGAAGTTCCAAAAGCCCTGCGATGAAAAGGTCATCGAAAACGGCGTGAAATACGCGCTGGCGGTCGGCAAGAAGATCGCCGAGCGCGGCTGGGAAGCCGTTTCGCTGATCGACGTGGACGGCATGAAAAAACTCTGCGGTTTCCCGCCTGCCATGGTCTTTATGCTGCTGGAGCATTACTACGGCGTGCAGACCGTGCCCGAAAACGACGTGATGGGCGGCGTGACACAGCTGATGATGCACTTCCTCACGGGGCAGACCGTGCCGTATCTGGAGTATTACGAATTCTTTGAAAAGAGCATGCTGATCGGCGTGCCGGACTTCATTCCGGCGGCGGCGACGGATGGCGACGTCAAGGTGCTGCCTGCCGCGTTCGGTCTGCTCAACACGTCGCTGCTCAACGTGTCCAAGGTCAAGACGGGTTACGTTACCTGCTGCCGCTTGGCGTATAAGGGCGGCAAGTACGTGATGCACGTCTATACCGGCGAGGCAAAGACACCGCCTTCGTGGGAGGAGTTCGGCTGGGACGATCCCGCGCCGCAGCTCTGCTCGCTGGAGGTGTTCCCGGACAGCTGCACCGTGGAAGAATTTGCGCAGCAGGTCTGCGGACAGCACGTGATCGTCGCCTACGGCAATTATCTGGAAGCCGTGCGCGATCTTTGCAAACTGCTCGATATTGAATTGATTTTGAAATAAGCATAAAAAATTGCTCTCTCATTGTTGAGAGAGCAATTTTTATGCTTGATTAGGTCGTTTTATAGCCGTTGGCGCAGTGGTTGCAGCTGCTTGACGGCGGCGTGCAGGTTTCTTTTCTGCCGGGGAAGAACGAGTCAATCGGGAAATCGACCTGCGCGAAGACGTCGCAGGCAGTCGCGGGCGAGATGCCGGAAACGTCGCCGCATTCCTTGGTCGGGATGCAGTAGTCGTAGCAGGGCATGAGCAGCTGCGTGTCGCGCTCCAGCCGCAGTATGGAAAACTGACCGATCGTGACCAGAAGCCGCTGCTTTTCGCCGTTGAGTACGAGATCGTCGTCAAAGCACGCGAGCAGCGCATTCGGAATATTCGGCGCTTCTACGTCGGTATTGCAGGGGCAGTTGGTGATATTGAGAATTTTGGCGGCGAGTACCATCGGATCGACAACCTCGATGATCGCCGTCGGCAGACCGCAGGAGCAGATATTGCGGCGGTCGGGCGCGCAGAAATTATCGCGGCTGGTGTAGACCTTGGCGCTGCCTTCGCCGCCGTAGAGCAGGACCTGCTTGGAAAAGACCGCAAGACCGTAGACGGTGGCGGGGCGGTTGCCCTCAATCGTAACCGTGGCAATGATCTTATAATAGAATGTGACGGTTACGGTGAAACTGCCGGCGTTGTACGGGACGGCTTCGACGACGGGATCGGCGAACAGCAGCTCCGCGCTCTGCACACGCGCACCGTTGGCGCGGTCGAGCAGCGCCTGCGAGTCTCTCGTTAAGTAAACCCGCAAATCCTCGATGCAGTCTTTATCACGGCACGCATCCATCACTTTGTTCGCGTGGACGCAGACCGCTTCACGAACGCCGGACAGATCACAAGCCGTGCTGAATTGATTGTTTTCTGCCATCGGATGAACCTCCTACTGAAAAAGTAAAGCAAGGTGCTTTCACCAACAGTTTATGCGCCGTGGGTTGAATTGTGTCAGGTATCGGCAAGAATGTAGACAAATGCGGAAGTCTATGGTAAAATAATCAGTAATTATAGTGGCGAGGTGTGTGCCGTGAAGTGCAATGTGATGGGTGTGGCGTTTGATAACGTGACGATGGCGGAGGCCATCGCCGCGGCAAAGAATATGCTCACCGAAGGCGTACATTACTGCGTGACGCCGAATTCCGAGATCGTCTATGAGGCGATGCGTGACGAAGCGCTGCGCGAAATGATCAACGGCGCGGATCTCGTGCTGCCGGACGGCGCGGGCGTGGTATTGGGCGCGAAGATCCTCGGCACGCCGCTGAAAGAAAAGGTTGCCGGCGTGGATTTTGCCGATCATCTGCTTGCCGTGCTTGCCGAAACCGGCGGCAAACTGTTTTTGCTCGGCAGCAAGCCGGGTATTGCGGAAATGGCGGCGGCGGAGATGCAGCGGCGGCATGAAGGGCTGCAAATCTGCGGCATGAAGGACGGCTACTTTACCGACGATGCGGAGGCGGTGGAAGCCGTCAACGAAGCCTGCGCGGACGTGCTTTTCGTCTGCCTCGGCGCGCCGAAGCAGGAACGGTTTATGGTTGCGCACAAGAATGATCTAAACGTGCATCTGATGATCGGTCTCGGCGGCAGTTTGGACGCCTTTGCCGGCACGGTCAAGCGCGCGCCGAAATGGATGATCGCCTGCAATTTGGAATGGTTTTACCGTCTGCTGCAGCAGCCGAGCCGGCTGGGCAGAATGATGCGGCTGCCGAAATTTCTTTGGGCAACCGTGAAGGCGAGAGGAAAGGGATGACGAGATGGGCAAACTGATCGTGCTGGAAGGCACGGACGGCTCCGGCAAAAGCACGCAGATGAATCTGCTTGCCGAAAGTTTGGAGAAAAGCGGCGTGCCGTTTATGCGGCTGCGCTTCCCCCGTTATGAAAAGGATTCGTCCGCGCTCATTCGGCTCTATTTGGGCGGCGCGTTCGGCGGTCATCCGAAGGACGTCAACCCCTATGCCGCATCGCTGTTTTACGCGGTGGATCGCTACGCATCCTACCGCGAGGACTGGCAAAAGTTTTATGAAAACGGCGGTCTTTTGATCGCCGACCGCTATACGACGTCCAATGCCGTTCATCAGGGCAGCAAGCTGCCGCCGGAGGAGCGCAAGGCATTTTTTGCGTGGCTGGCGGATTTGGAATACGGCAAGATGCAGTTGCCGGAGCCGGATTTGGTCGTGTGGCTGGATATGCCGATTGCGCTCAGTGAAAAACTCATGCGCAAGCGCGAAAATCAGACGCAGACAACGGCGGATATCCACGAAAAAGACCACGATTATCTCACCAAATGCCACGAAGCGGCTGCCGCCGCTGCCGCCTATTACGGCTGGCGGCGCGTGGCGTGCGGCAAGGAAAGCGAAATTCGGACCATCGAAGAAGTCCACGGCGACGTGGCGGCGCTGATTCAGGAGGTATTGGGATGACGTATATTCTGCTCGGAGAGGGCTTTGAGGAGATCGAGGCGCTGTCGCCGTGCGATATTCTGCGGCGCGGCGGCGAGGAAGTGCGGCTTGTCGGCATCGGCGGCAAAATCGTCCGCGGCGGACACGGAATTGCCGTGGAAGCCGATCTGACCGTGGAGGAAATGAAACTTCAGGAAATGGATCTGCTCGTTCTGCCGGGCGGACTGGGCGGCGTTCGGAGTATTGAGCAAAGCAAGCCTGCCATGGCGGCGATCCGCTATGCCGCAGAAAACGGCAAAAAAATCGGCGCGATCTGCGCCGCGCCGACCATCCTCGGCAAACTCGGATTGTTGAACGGAAAAACCGCCGTCTGCTACCCCGGCATGGAGGGCGAACTTTTCGGCGCGAAGGTGCAGGACGCCGCCGTTACGACGGACGGCGCGATCATCTGTGGGCGCGCCGCCGGATCGGCGACGGCGTTCGGATTGGCGCTGCTTTGCGCGCTGCGCGGCGAAACTGCCGCGGAGCAGGTGCGAAAAGGCATTGTCTTTAACGGCTGAGGAGGACAGTATGGACGAAAACAAGCAGAACCCGACGCAGTCCGAGGATTTTTCCATCGATGAATTTCTTGCGGATCTGCATAAGGATATCGACCGCTTTGACGAAGCGCAAAAAGAGGAAAAGAGCCAGTTCCAACCGAAATTACCAAAAGAGTATGCGGAGCTGGACGCTTCACCGAAGGCGCAAAAAAAGCGCGGTGTTTCGGTAGGAAAAAAGACGTTCATCTACGTGACGAGCGTGCTGCTCATCTCGGCGATTTTGGCGGTGTTCCTGTGGAATTGCGCGGACGACGTCTGCGCGTTCACGCGGCACGATCAGACGATCGCCGTAACGATCCAGCCGGACGATACCGTGGATGACGTGGCGACCAAATTGCAGCAGAAGGGGCTCATCTATAAAAAATGGCTCTTTAAAATCTATTGCAAGCTGGCGCATGCCGACCGCAAGATCCAGCCGGGCGTCTATCAGCTCAACGCGGTGTTTGATTATCACGCGCTCGTCAGCGGTATGTCCTCTGCCGCGCTGCGCACCGAAGTGGGCGTGACCGTGCCGGAGGGTTATACGATGGCGGAGATCTTCGCACTCTTGGAGGATAAGGGCGTGGCGACGGCGGATGCGCTTGCCGAAGCGGCGGAGCAGACGGATTTCGACTATGCGTTTTTGCAGGGCGTGCCGCTCGGCGAAGCCAACCGGCTGGAGGGCTGCCTGTTCCCCGACACGTATTTCTTCTACGTGAACGACGATCCCGTGCGCGTGCTGGATAAGTTCCTTGTCAACCTCGACGGCAAACTGACGCAGGAACTGTGGGATGCGCTCGATACGCTCAACGGCGATCTTGCCACGCGCAAGCGCGCCGCCGGCTTTACGGAAGCGGAGATCGAAGCGGAAAAACTGACGATGTACGATATTCTGACCGTGGCGTCGCTGATTGAAAAGGAATCCGCCGGCTCGACGGAAAACGCGCTGATTGCCTCGGTGATCTACAACCGTCTTTGCAGCAAGGCGTATCCGTTCCTCAACATCGATGCGACGATCCAGTACGCGCTCGGCGAGCATAAAGCGGTGCTCTACGACAAGGATAAGGAGATCGACAGCCCGTATAACACCTATAAATATATGGGACTGCCGAAGGGTCCGATCGCCTGCCCGGGTATGATTGCCATTCGCGGCGCGCTCTATCCGCAAAGCACGGATTATTACTTCTACGCGCTGGCGGAAAGCGGCATGCATCATTTCAGCCGCACGTACGAAGAGCATCTGGCATTTTTGGCGAACAACGGTTGACAACCGCCGAAAAAGCGGTATAATACCAACAAATAGGAAAATGCATCGGAAAGACGAGAGTAAGCACGATCTTTCAGCGAGCGGACGGCGGTGCAAGTCCGCAGATACGGTTTACTCAGCCCCTTTTCGGCAGACGGCGAGGAGCCGTCCGCGTCGTCTGCGATATCGGACGGCTGAGATGCTCCGCAAGGAGCAATCAGGGTGGTACCGTGAAGCAGCGTCTTCGCCCCTGAAACGTGGGGCGAAGACGCTTTTTTATGAAAAAACATCCGTCAAGGAGGAAAAGAATATGGCACATCCCTATCACGGACTGAATGAACTGCGCGAAATGTTCCTGTCGTTCTTTGAGAGCAAGGGGCATCTGCGCCTGCCGAGTTTTTCGCTCGTGCCGCAGAACGATAAATCCGTTCTGCTGATCAACGCCGGCATGACGCCGATGAAACCGTGGTTCAAGGGCGAGGAAGAGCCGCCGCGCCATCGCGTCTGCACCTGCCAAAAGTGCATCCGCACCGGCGACATTGAGAACGTCGGGCACACCGCGCGCCACGGCACGTATTTTGAGATGCTCGGCAACTTCTCGTTCGGCGATTACTTCAAGCATGAAGCGATCGCGTGGAGCTGGGAATTTCTGACGAAGGTCGTCGGCTTGGAAGAGGATCGGCTCTATCCGTCGGTCTATCTCGACGATGACGAGGCGTTTAATATTTGGCGCGACGAAGTGGGCATCGCGCCGGATCGCATCTTCCGTTTCGGCAAAGAGGACAACTTCTGGGAGCACGGCTCCGGCCCGTGCGGTCCCTGCTCCGAAATCTATTATGACCGCGGCGCCGAGTTTGGCTGCGGTAAACCCGGCTGCACCGTCGGCTGCGACTGCGACCGCTACATCGAGATTTGGAACAACGTCTTTTCGCAGTTCGATAACGACGGTCACGGTAACTATACCGAACTGAAACAGAAAAACATCGATACCGGCATGGGCTTGGAGCGTCTGGCGTGTGTCTGCCAGAACGTCGATTCGCTGTTCGACGTGGAAACCGTGATGAACATCACCAACCGCGTTTCCGAACTGACCGGCGCACACTACGGCGACAGCGCGGCATCCGACGTTTCGCTGCGTGTGATTACCGACCATATTCGCTCGGCAACGTTCATGATCTGCGACGGCGTGCTGCCGTCGAACGAAGGACGCGGCTACGTGCTTCGCCGTCTGCTCCGCCGCGCGGCGCGTCACGGCAAACTGCTCGGCGTCAACAAGCCGTTTTTTTTCGACGTGGTGGATACGGTCATTAACGAGAACGAATGCGAATACAAGGATCTGCGTGAAAAGCAGGCGTATATCACCAAGGTCATTCGCACCGAGGAAGAGAACTTCGCCAAGACGATTGACGGCGGCATGAAGATTTTTGCCGACCTGCTCGCCGAGCATCAGGCAAAGGGCGAAACGGTCTTTTCCGGCGCGGATGCGTTCAAACTCTACGACACCTACGGCTTCCCGATCGACCTGACGAAGGAAATGGCGCAGGAGCAGGGATTGACCGTTGATGAGGATGGCTACCGCGAGCAGATGCAGGCGCAGAAGGAGCGTGCGCGCGAGGCGCGCAAGGCGCTCGGTGATCTCGGCTGGGCAGGCGTCGATCTCGGAAAAGAAATGCCGGCTACACAGTTTGTGGGCTACGAAAAGAATGAAGCGGCTGCTACGGTGCTTGCCATCGTTGCCGACGGCGAACTGCGCGACGCGGTTGCCGCCGGAACGGAAGCCATCGTCGTGCTCGATCAGACGCCGTTCTACGCTGAGATGGGCGGCCAGACGGCGGACTTCGGCACGATCAAGACGGCAAACGCAGTCTTTGCGGTGACGAACGTTCAGAAAAACAAGGGCGGCAAGTTCCTGCATGAAGGCACGCTGAAGGAAGGCACGCTTTCCGTGGGCGACAAGGTGACGGCTGCCATCGACGTGGCGCGCCGCGACGCGATTCGCCGCGCGCACAGCGCAACGCACCTGCTGCAGGCGGAACTGAAAGCGGTGCTGGGCGACCACGTGCATCAGGCCGGTTCGCTCGTCGAGCCGGATCGGCTGCGTTTCGACTTCACGCATTTCGAGGCGGTCACGCCCGAAGAGCGCAAAAAGATTGAAGCGCGCGTCAATGCCGATATTTTGCGCGATCTTGCCGTGCAGACCGATGAACTGTCCGTGGATGAAGCGAAGAAGCGCGGCGCTACGGCGCTGTTCGGCGAGAAGTACGGCGCGTCGGTGCGCGTGGTTACGATGGGCGACGAAAACGGCAGCGTTTCGATGGAACTCTGCGGCGGTACGCACGTGTTTGCTGCCGGACAGATCGGACTTTTCCGCATCGTCAGCGAAACTTCGGTTGCTTCGGGCGTTCGCCGTATCGAAGCGGTAACGGGCGCGTCGGTGCTTGCGCTTTTGGATAAGGCGGAAGAAACGATCGCGGCGGCGGCGAACACGCTGCACGCCAATCCGGCGGAGCTTGCGGCGCGTGCGGCGCAGACCGTGGAAGAACTGCGCGAGGCAAAGCGCGAGATCGAGCGCTACAAAGCCAAAGAGAGCGCCGGCAGCGTGGGTGACTTGCTCAAGGATGCGGCGGACGTCGGCGGACTGCACGTCGTGACGGCGACGGTTGCTTCGGGCGATCCGAACAGCCTGCGTCAGATGGGCGATCTGCTGCGCGAAAAGGATGCGTCCGTTGTGGCGATGATCGCGCTTGCCGGTGAAAAGGTCACGCTGTTGGCGTCGTGCGGCGCGGAAGCGGTCAAGCGCGGCGTCAAGGCAGGCGACCTGATCCGCGAGATCGCGCCGATCGTCGGCGGCAAGGGCGGCGGCAAGCCGGACAGCGCCATGGGCGGCGGCAGCGAAACGGGGAAAGTCGCCGAGGCGCTTGCGGCGGTCAAGCCGTTTGTGGAAAAGCAGCTCGGCTGAAAGGAGAAACAATGAACGATTGTCTGTTCTGCAAAATTGCGGCGGGCGAGATCCCGTCGAAAAAGGTCTATGAGGACGAGGTTTGCCTTGCGTTCTACGATATTGATCCGCAGGCGCCGACGCATTTTCTCGTCATCCCGAAACAGCATATTGCTTCCTGCGCCGAGGTGAAGGAAGAAAACGCTTCTGTCGTTGCGCACATCTTCACCGTGATTGCCAAGGTTGCAAAACAGCTCGGCATTGAGAGTTTCCGCGTGGTTTCCAACGTGGGCGATCAGGCAGGTCAGAGCGTGAAGCACTTGCACTTCCACGTGCTTGCCGGACGCGATATGACGTGGCCTCCGGGCTGAACAAAAAAGAAAACCGCCATGGGCGGTTTTCTTTTTTGCTTCTTTGTGGTAGAATGGTGTCGAAAACAAAACGTCAAAGTGAGGCAGCATATGAGAAAATTGTCACGTGTTTTTTGGCTGATCTGCGTTTTACTGCTGCTGACGGCAGCGGTTGGCGCGGTGGATACGACAAAGGCGTTTTATCGAGAACTCTTTGATCACCTGTATGCGCAGGATGAAACGTTTGTCATCTCGTTTGACGGCGATCCGGCAGAGTTGGGCGTCCAAACAGGGGAGCGATTTGGTATCAGCCAAGGCGTCAGCACGGCGCTTAACCGTATGTCGGTCTACGTGGATGTTGATCCGGTTAAACTGGATACGACGCGCATGAATCTGAACGAGTTGGAAGCGGACTATGACGGGCGGAACTTCACGTTTACGGCAGAATATCTTTTGGACAAAGAACAGCTTGCGTGGGTGGACGGTCAGGTGGATGACCTGGCAAAAGAACTGTTCCGCGATGGCGCGAGCGACTATGAAATCGTCAAGGCGGCATATAGTTACATCGCAACGCATTTTACGTACGACGATACGCTGACGAAGTTTACCGACTACGACGGTCTGACGACCGGATCGATGGTCTGCCAGGGATATGCATTGCTTACGACAAAACTGCTCAACCGTGCCGGCGTTGGCTGCAGATTGATTACCGGGTGGTCGCAGCGAGAGCGTCACGGCTGGAATATCGTCAAGGTGGACGGACTGTGGTATTGCCTTGACGTAACGTGGGACGCCGACGAAAACTTTGCAAATTGGGATCATTTTTTGATGTGCCGTGAGGATTTCAAGCAGCACGATTGGGACGAGGCATTTTTGTCCGAGGACTTTTTGAGCAAGCATCCGCTGGCACAGAAATCGTACAGCGTGCCACAGATAGATATTCTGCTTGACGGGACGATCTATTCCGGCTTGACGATCCGAAAGGATAAGCAGGTTTCCCTGTCGGCGCGCCTGATACCGGCGACGCTTCAAACGGTGCATTGGGCATCCACGAACGAGGAAGCGGTTTCCGTTACGAAGGACGGTCTTCTCACGTCGGTATCACCCGGCTTTGCGTATATCACCGCGTCGGTGGATGACGGCGGCTATGTGGAAGGCGTCTTTCCCGTTACGGCGGTGGATTTGACGAGCTGCTCGCCATGGGCGGACGCGGAGTTGAATGCACTCTATCTGCGTCAACTCTATCCGGCAGTGCTGTGCGACCATTTTCAGAATGGGATTCGCCGCGACGAGTTTGCAGAGCTGGCGTATCTTTGGATGTACGAGAACGAGGAGCAGCCGCGTATTACCTATCGCCCGGATTATTTGGATATTGACGATACAGATTATTGGTTTGCGATCGTGTTTGCTTCCTCGCGCGGGATTTTCGACGGCTGTTCAGACGAACAGTTTATGCCGGAAGGAACGCTGACGCGCGAACAGGCGGCCAAAGTGCTGTTTATGCTGATGAGCCGATATGACTATGATCTGCCGGAGTCGGAATACACAACGCCGACCGATATGGCGCAGGTTTCCGAGTGGGCGGCGGATTACGTAGATTTTGTGCTTGCAGCAGGTCTGATGAAGGGACTGGACGACGGACGGTTTGATCCGCAGGGCACGCTGACACGCGAACAGGCGGCGGTGATCTTGGAACGCTTCTGCACCATGACGTTGGATAAAGTCGCATAAGAAAAGCGTGGGCTTTGCCCACGCTTTTCTTATGCGGAAAACTGCTTGGCAAGTTCGCGCCGCAGGCGCGTCATGATCCGCTTTTCCAGCCGCGAGATATACGACTGCGAAATGCCCATAAGATCGGCGACTTCTTTCTGCGTTTTTTCTTCACGGCCGCCGAGCCCGTAGCGAAGCGCAACGATTTCGCGTTCACGCTTGGGCAGCCGTGCCAGCGCCGCATGCAGAAGCTGCTTTTCGGCGTCCTCTTCCAAAGGGTGTCCGACGGCATCGTTATCCGTGCCGAGAATATCGGAGAGCAGCAGCTCGTTGCCGTCCCAATCGGTATTCAGCGGTTCGTCGAGCGATACCTCGGCACGCTGTCCCGTGATCTTGCGGATGTGCATGAGAATTTCGTTTTCAATGCAGCGGGAGGCGTAGGTTGCGAGCTTGATGTTTTTATCCGCCTTGAACGTGCCGACCGCCTTGATCAGCCCGATCGTGCCGATGGAGATGAGATCCTCGATGCCCACGCCGGTCGATTCAAACCGCCGTGCGATATAGACGACGAGGCGGAGATTGTGCTCTATAAGGATCTGCTTCGCGGTTTCGTCGCCCTGCATCATCTGTGAAAGCAGGCGCTGCTCTTCCTCCGCGCCGACGGGGGAAGGCAGCACGTCGCTGCCGCCGATATAATAAATGACGTCGCCGCGGACAACGCCGAGTTTGACCAAAAGAATAAGAAAAAACCGTTTCATGCGACCGTGCCTCCAATCAGCGCTTCATAGCCGCCTTCCGCCATGGGTGTGGGGGAACGTGCGGCGAGAACTTTTACGGGTTTTCGTTTTTTGCCGAGCTGCGCCGTGCAGCCGACGGCAGGCAGCAGCCCCTTTGTGCCGACGGCGCGGTAAGGAACGAGCCGCGCCGCGCTTTCAGGCAGATGTGCGGAAAGCACACTCAGCGCGCCGATGGGATCGTCGGGGATCACCGCGCTCGGCAGACCGACCAATTCGGCAAAGCACGCAGGGGAAAGCACAACTACGCCCTTGCCGCTCATGGGGTCGCGCAGACCGTTGCCCGTATCGTAAAGCGACGGCACTTCCATGATGCGTCCGTCAAGCGCGAGGCGAAGCGGCACGACCTCACCGGCGCCGTGGCGCAGCGCGCCGGCGAAGCACGCCGCGCATAAAAGGTAACAAAGTCCGCTGACCAAAATCAGCACCTTGGCGGTGACGGGATAATAGACCGTGCCGCGCAGGATCATCATCGGCACGGAAAAAACGCGAACGAGGATCAGAAAGACGCCGGCAAGTGCGGAGGAGCATAGAAGCGTCAGCGCCGCCGGACGCAGCGCACGGCGTTTTATGCCAAACGCCAGCGCCGCCATGATAAGAAACGAGAGCCCCTTACACCAAGCGGTGTGCAGCAGCGGTACGGGCGCAAGCTGCGCAAGCGCAAACAGTCCGCCAAATAGGGCGGCAAGCAGCGCACGGCGGCGTGACAGCGGATAGGCGCAGAGTTTTGCGCCGACGCGGAAAAGCAGATAGTCCACCGCGGCATTGACCAAAAAGAGAATATCGGCATAGACGGTCATGGCGCACCTCCTTTTCAAACGGCGTGCTTTCAGTATAACGGCGTGAAGTGAAAAAGAAGGTCGCAATCCCGAGGGGATTGCGACCTTTTTGCTCGTCTTTTTTCGTTATGCTTCGTCAGAATGGTTGATTTGCCGAATGTTTTTTTCCGCTTTCGCGCGCGGGACCATAATTTCGTGTCCGCAGCCGAGGCAGCGCAGACGGAAATCCATACCCGTGCGCAGCACCAGCCATTCGCGGCTGCCGCAGGGATGCTGCTTTTTCATCGTCAGTTTATCGCCGAGTCGAACGTCCATCTCAGTTCTCCTTTTTGATCTCGTCCCAGTACCGCTTTGCCGCCTGTTCGGTTTTGTTGTCGCCGTAGACGTAATAGCGGCTGCCTTTCAGTTCGTCGGGCAGATACTGCTGCGCAACCCAATGATTGGGATAACTGTGCGGATATTTATAGCCCTGTTCGCGTTCCTGCCCTGCGGAGTCGGCGTGAACGTTTTGCAGATGGCGCGGATAGTCGCCGATTTTGCCGTGCCGAACGTCGTGCTGCGCCGCGTCGATCGCGGCAACGACGCTGTTGGACTTCGGTGCGGTGGCAAGCAAAATACACGCCTGCGCCAGCGGCAGCCGCGCTTCGGGCAGTCCCAACTGCAACGCGCTGTCCACACACGCTTTAACGATTTGCGCCGCCTGCGGATACGCCATGCCGATATCCTCGCTCGCCGAGCATAAAATACGGCGGATCGCCGTCGGCATATCGCCGGCTTCCAGCAGCCGCGCCAGATAGTGCAGCGCCGCGTCGGGATCGGAGCCGCGCAGCGATTTCATCAGCGCGGAGGCAATATCGTAATGGTCGTCGCCGGCGCGGTCATAGCGCATCGCCGTGCGGACGCAGACGGCTTCCGCATCGGCTTTCGTCAGCGTGACGGCGCCTTTTTTATCGGGTTTTGCCGCGGCAAAGAGCAGTTCCACGGCGTTCATCGCTTTGCGGAGATCGCCGCCGCACGCCTGCGCAAGATGGTGATATACGCCGTCTTCGGCTTTGGCTTTTACGGCGAGTTTTTGCTCCATATAGCGCACGGCGCGCTCCACTGCCGGCAGCGCGTCGGCTGCCTCAATCGGCTTGAACTCGAAGACCGACGAGCGCGACAAAATCGCGTTGTAAACGTAGAAATAAGGATTTTCCGTTGTGGAGGCAATCAGCGTGATCCTGCCGCTTTCGATATGCTCCAGGAGCGTCTGCTGCTGCTTTTTGGTGAAATACTGGATCTCATCAAGGTAGAGCAAAATGCCGTCGGGCGCGAGCAGCGTACCCGGCTCGCCGACGATATCCTTGATGTCGGCGGAGGAGGCGGTCGTGGCGTTCAATCGGTAGAGTTTGCGGTTGGTACGCGCGGCGATGATATTGGCAACGGTCGTCTTTCCCGTGCCGGAGGGACCGTAGAAGATCAGATTCGGCACGTTGCCGGAGTCGATCACGCGGCGCAGCAGCGCGCCTTCGCCAAGAATATGCTTTTGTCCGCAGACGTCGTCGAGCGACGTCGGGCGAATCTCGTCTGCCAAAGGTCGAATCATCTGTGCCGCCTCCTTTCTTTCGTGCTGCTATTATACTCTTTTTGCGGATAAAACACAAGGTTTTCGTTGCGAAATGGCGCGCTTGGCGGTATAATGAGAAAAAGTCAAAGGAGGGCGGACGATGGATTGCGTGGTGCTTGATACGCTCGATCCCTATTTCAATCAGGCGTGTGAAGAATCGCTGTTTCTGCATCGGACGGGCAGTTTGCTCGTTGTCTGGCGCAACGCGCCTGCCGTCGTCTGCGGCAAATATCAGAATATCTATGCCGAGGTCAGTCTGCCGTCTGCGCAGGCGCAGAACATTGCGATCCTTCGCCGCGAAACCGGCGGCGGTACGGTTTATCACGACGAGGGCAATCTCAACTATGCGATGATGACCGATCGCGGCGATACACAGGGCTACGAGCCATTCCTTGCGCCGATCGTCGATGCGCTCCGTGCGCTTGGTGCGGACGCGCAGACGGGGAGGATCTGCGATATTGCCGTGAACGGGAAAAAGGTTTCCGGCAGCGCACAGAAGGTGTTGGGCGGCCGCGTTTGGCATCATGGAACGCTGTTGTTTTCGGCAGATCTGACGCGGCTTCGCGGCGTGGCGAACGGTGCGCGGCGCGAATACGTTTCCAAGGGCGTGCAGTCCTCGCCGTGGCCGGTTGCCAATCTCTGTGATGTGCTGCCGCATACGGATGCGCTTGCGTTCCGCGATGCGCTTTTGCGGGAACTCGGCGCAGAGCCGACGCCGATGACGGCAGAGGAACTTGCGACTGCCGAAGCGTTGGCAAGAGAAAAATACCGTGCGTGGGACTGGACGTTCGGCAAAAATCCGGCGTTTACGCTCACGCGGCAGACGCCGCAGGGCGCACTGGTGATGGAGAGCAAAAACGGCGTGATCACGGCGCTCAATCTTGCGCCGGAGTTTGTGGGGCAGCGGCTTGATCCGCAAAACCCGATGCTGCTTGCCTCGCCGCTTTGCCCCTATCTGTTTTAGAGGAGAAATGTATGAAAAAATGGCTGCTTGCCGTCGCGGTTGTGATGTTTGCACTTCCGTGGGCGACGGTAACCTTCGTGAGAAACGATGCAGGAATGGCGATTTGCCTGCTTCTTTTCTTTGCGGTGAACCCCGTTTTTGCAATTTTGGCAGGTGTTTTCGCAGGGGGAAAGATCCAAACGCGGTGGAGTTTGCCGCTGATCACGGCAATTTGTTTTTTGGCGGGAACGTGGCTGATTTTCGATCCGGGCGAAAGCGCGTTTGCCCTGTATGCAGGGCTCTATTTCCTGCTCGGCATGGCGGCAATGCTGCTGTCTTATCTCTATCATCAAAAAGCAAAACAATAGAAAGAGAGAATACTATGAAACGAACGATCGTACTTCCGAAACTGAAAGAAAACGCGCAGGATGCCATGCTTTGCGCGTGGCTCAAAGCACCCGGCGAGCGCGTGGAAAAAGGCGAGGCGATCTGTGAGATCGAAATGGATAAGGTCGTCTGCCAAATTGAGGCGGCGTTCAGCGGCGTTCTCGGCACGCAGTTTGCCGAGGAGGGCGACACAATCCAAGTCGGCGATGCGGTCGCAACCGTGGAGGAAGACGCATGATTTACGTGCCTTCGCCGAAAACCGACGTCTGTTTTCATTTGGCGCTGGAATACTATTTCGCCACAGAGAAGAAATTGGACGAGCCGGTGTTCTTGCTGTGGCACGCAACGCCGACGCTCGTGGTTGGAAAATACCAAAACACCTTGCAGGAGGTCAACGCCGATTACGTCCGCACGCACGACGTAACGGTGGTGCGGCGCTTATCCGGCGGCGGTACGATGTACTTTGACCTCGGCGGCTGGCAGTATACGTTTATTGCGCACGACGGGCAGGAGGCAATCTCCTTTGAAAAGTACCTTGCTCCTGTGCTGGACGCACTGCACAAACTGGGTCTGAACGCGGCGTTTACCGGAAGAAACGATCTGACGCTCGACGGCAAGAAGTTTTCCGGCGCGTCGCAGTACCGCGTCAAGGGCACGACGGTGCATCACGGTACGCTGATGTACTGCGTCGATATGGATGCGCTGGAGCGGGCAACGAAGGTGGCAGATGCGGAGAAGTTCCAATCCAAGGGCATTCGCTCGGTGCGCAGCCGCGTGACCAATCTTGCCGACCACCTGCCGACAAAGATGACAACGGATGAATTCGGTGCGATGCTGGCGGATCTTATTCGCGCAGGCGGCGAAGTCCGTCCGCTGACCGAAGAAGAGGACGCGCGTGTGGAAGCAATTGCGGACGAACTGTTCCGCCCGTGGGAGCGCGTTTACGGCGGCAACCCCAAGGCAACGTTCGAGCAATCGAAACGCTTTACCGGCGGGCGCGTGACGCTGCATCTTGATCTGAAAAACGGCGTGATTGCTCAGGCAAAGTTCACCGGCGATTTCTTTGCGTCCGAGGCGCTGGACACGCTCGAAGCGGCGCTTTCCGGCTGCCGCTATGAAAAAGACGCGGTTGCGGCGGTGCTGCAAAAAGCAGACGGTGTAATCTTTGCCGTTACGCCGGAAGAACTGCTTACGCTGTTCTTCCCGGAGGAGAATTGATATGACAAAAAAAGAACGCGCCGCCGCAGTCTGCGAGGCGCTGAAAAGAAAATATCCGGACGCGGTGTGTGCGCTGCATTACGATAAGGATTATGAACTGATGATCGCCGTGCGCCTTTCGGCGCAATGCACCGATGCACGCGTCAACCTCGTCACGCCGGCGCTGTTTGCTGCATATCCCACGCTGGACGCGTTTGCCGAAGCGGATGTTGCGGACGTGGAAAACTACGTTCGCTCCTGCGGTTTTTATCATCACAAGGCGCAGGACATCGTGGACGCCTGCCGTATGCTGCGCGATACGTTCGGCGGCAAGGTGCCGGATACGATGGAGCAGCTTTTGACCATTCCCGGCGTGGGGCGCAAAACGGCAAACCTGCTGCTCGGCGATCTCTACGGCAAGCCGGCAGTCGTCTGCGATACGCATTGCATCCGCATCACCGGCAAACTCGGCTTGACCGACGGCACGAAAGATCCGCAAAAGTGCGAAATGCAGCTTTGGAAGGTGCTGCCGAAAGAGGGCTCCGGCGATTTCTGCCATCGTATCGTGCTGCATGGCCGCGACACCTGCACGGCACGCAGTCCGCGCTGCGCAGACTGTGTTCTGCGTGAACTCTGCAAGACGGCGAACTAAAATCCTTCGCTTTCGCGCAGGCTGAGATGCGCGAACGTGTCGGCGATCAGCGAAGCGTATTTTCCGCCGACGGCTTCCTGCACGGAAAAGACGCAGGCATAGCACCGTTCGCCGTCCATAATCAAATCGGCGCGGCAGACTCTGCCGCTTTCGCCGCTCGGCTCATACCACGCAAAGCGGTATTCCGGCAGTCCGTGGCGCGTCGTCTGCACGATCTGCAATTCCGATGCGCCGAAGCCGCTGAGCTGGCGTACCGCGCTTTCCAGATCGGCGGCAAGATACGTTTTGGTCACCATGGTATAATCGCCGCTTTCGGGCGCGTAGACCGTTTCGGTCTGTGCCGCTGTCGGGGCGAACACGGCAACATCGTCCGCCGTCGGCACGAAGATCGCGTAGGTATCCGACCACGCGCCCACGGTTTCGGAAAGATCGTCGTCCACGGTTTCCCAGACGATCTCGCTGCGGTGGGCGCAGGCACAGAGCAGGAAAACGAGCGGCAGCAAAAGAACAAGACGTTTCATTTTTTCACCTCGGAGATGGCTTATGATCCTCTATATGCTTCTAATCAATGCGGCAGGACTTCTGATTATGCTTTGGGATAAGCGCCTTGCCGTAAAAAAACGGTGGCGCGTGCCGGAAATGACGCTCTTTCTTGTTGCGCTGCTTGGCGGCGCGGTCGGCGAGATTTTCGGTATGTACCTGTTTTCGCATAAAACGCTGCACAAGGAATTTACGATCGGCTTGCCGCTGATCCTTTTTTTGCAGGTGGCGCTTTACGTTACCCTGCAGCCGGCATGAAAGGAACGACGATGGAAAACTATTTGCATCCGAATATGGAAGCACACGACTTGGGGCAAATCTCCGCGCTGGGACTTGCGCATTGCGGCGATGCGGTGTTTGAACTGCTCGTGCGGACGTGGCTCTGCCGTCACGGCGGCGTACGCGCAGACGATCTGCATCGGCGGACGGTGGCGTTCGTCAGCGCCGGCGCACAGTCGCGCCGTGTGGAAAAACTCCTGCCGCTGCTTACCGAGGAGGAGCTGGCGTGGTATAAGCACGGGCGCAACAGCCATCCGCACGGCATTCCCAAAAACGCCTCGCCGACGGAATATGCGCGCGCCACGGGGCTGGAAACGCTGTTCGGCGCGCTGTGGCTGACGGGGCAGGAAGCGCGCGCAAACGAACTGTTTGTGCGCTCAATGGAGGACGACGATGGCATTTGACGCGGTATTCTTAACTGCCGTGGCGGACGAACTGCGCGAAACGATCCTCGATACGCGGATCGATAAGGTGCAGCAGCCTGATCGCTTTACGGTGCTGCTTTCCGTGCGCAGCCGCGACTATAACGGCAAACTGCTGCTTTCGCTTTCGCCGTCGGCGGCGCGGGTGCATCTGACCGAAACCGCGCCGGAAAATCCGGCGCAGCCGTCGATGTTCTGCATGCTTCTGCGCAAGCATTTGACCGGTTCGCGCATTACGAACATCGAGCAGCCGCCGATGGAGCGTCTGCTCGACTTCACGCTGGACGGCACGAACGAGTTCGGCGAGCCGTGCCGCCGCCATCTGATCGCGGAACTGATGGGACGCGGCGCCAATCTCATTCTCTGCGGCGAGGATGGACGGATCATCGACTGCCTGCGGCGGATCGAACTGGATCCGGCACAAAAGCGCCCGGTGCTGCCGGGGCTGTATTATCTTCTTCCGCCGCTGCCGGAGCGGTACGATCCTGCGCAGGCGGACGCGGCGCAGCTTCGCCGCCTGCTGGAAAAAGCGGAAGGTCCGCTTGCAGCGTGGCTGCAGCGGACGTTCGGCGGTCTTTCGCCGATGATCTGCCGCGAGATCGCGCTCTTTGCCGGCGGCGATATCGACGCGCTTGCCGAGCCTGCCCAAGCGGAGAAAATCGGGGCGTGGTTTTCGCTAATCCGCGAAAGGCGGTTTTCGCCGATGCTGCTTTGTGAAGGGCGAACGCCAAAGGCGTTTGCCTATTGTGAGATCTTCCAGTACGGCGACTATCTGACGCAGCGGCGCTGCGGCAGTTTTTCCGAATTGCTCGACGCCTTTTATGCGTCGCGTGACCGCGAGGACCGAATGCGCACGCGGACACAGGCGCTGCATAAGACCGTTTCCACGCTGCTTAAGCGCACGGAGCGCAAATTGCAGAATCAGCGCGAGGAATTGGCATCGGCGGTTGACCGTGAACATCTGCGGCGGATGGGCGACCTGCTCAAAGCCAATCTGCATACGCTTTCACGCGGTCAGAAAACGGCGCGCGTGGTGGATTTTTACGATCCGGAACTGCGCGAGGTCACCGTGCCGCTTTCGGAACTGCTCTCGCCCCAGCAGAACGCGGAAAAGTACTACAAAGAATACGCCAAGGCGAAGACGGCGGAAAAGGTGCTGACCGAACAGATCGCACACGGCGAAGCCGAATGCGCGTATTTCGAGGCGGTGCTGGAGGAACTTCAGCGCGCGGAAACGGAAAAGGATGTGGCGGAGATCCGTCAGGAACTGGCGGAGAGCGGCTACGTTCGGGATACGGAAAAAAAGAAAATGAAGTCCGCGCCGAGCCGCCCGATGGCGTTTCGCGCCGCCGACGGCACACCGATCCTCGTCGGGCGAAACAATCGCCAAAACGATCTTCTGACGCTGAAAACCGCCGCCAAGAACGACCTGTGGCTGCACGTACAGAAGCAGCCGGGCAGCCACGTGATCATCGACTGCTCGGAGGGCGAACCGACCGACGCGACCGTGACGGAAGCAGCGATGCTGGCGGCATGGTTTTCCTCGGCGAAGAACGGGCAAAACGTGGCGGTGGACGTAACGAACGCGCGGTACGTCAAAAAGCCGACGGGTGCGCGGCCGGGCATGGTCATCTACGACCGCTATCGCACGGTCTTTGTTACGCCGGATGCGGAAACTGTCGAAAAACTGAGAACGTAATCGAATAGGGGAGCATACATTGTCGTGGGAAGGGTATCCTTTCCACGACAATTTTTTGGAGGCGGTTTTATGGCCGGTATGACGTTCCCCGACTTTGTGGCACAGTCGTGCTGCAATGCCTGCTGCCCGACGGGCGTGACGGCGCAGGTCGTTGACGCGGCGGCAACGGGCGCTTGCGGCTGCCAGCAGGGCGCAGCGTGCGGCTGCGGTTGTTGCTGCTGCTGCCGCTGCAGCGGCAACGTGCAGGGCGCACAGACGCGACCCTGCAACCAGCAGACAACTGCAGTGGGTGGTACTTCAACCGCATGCTGCCGCAATGGCACGGTCGATCCCATTTGGGGCTGCCGTCCGCGCGTCTGCGGCGGTATCGGATCGAATCCCCTGAATCCCTGCTGCGGCTGGGGCGGGATTTTCCGCTGAGCAACAAAAAGACCGAGGCATTTGCCTCGGCCTTTTTGACTTATTCCGTTTCAAGGAAAATCGAACGAATTTGCCGGATCTGCTCCGGCGGTACGCCGACGATGTCGGTGAGAAACGCCGTGATTTTTTCGTTTAGCGTTTCACCCTGCATGCTCTGCAGACCGGCGTAAACGGCCTGCAGCTGCGTACGGCCGGCGTAGTCTTTGTGCAGGAAGCAGCTCAGCGCATATTCTCTGGACATATCCTCTTCCGAAACGCCGAGAATGCCCTGCAGCAGAAATACGAGCGTTCCCGTGCGGTCGGCGCCGTGGGTGCCGTGCAGATACATCGGATAGTGGCTCTTATCCGCCAAGTCGCGGAAAATCTCGCGCAGCGACGCTTCGCCCTCAGTGCGGAAAATATCGCTGTATGCAGGTGCGTCATAGAATTTATGCGGCGCGCTGAGCCGGCTGACGTAAGACAGATTGATGATATTGCTGCTTCGGAGATCGAAGTCGTAGGCGATTCCAAGCGGTGCGATTGCGTCCAAATCGGTAAGGAAATATTTTCCGTTCACCAGACCGTCCAGTTCGCTGCCGCGGTACAGCAGTCCCTGTTTCACGCGCGAGCCGTCTGCCGTCTGATAGCCGCCGATGTCGCGCACATTATACACACCGGGAAGCGAGATCAGGCGATTGGTGTCGGCGGTGGTGAATTCGCCGCCATCGGCATGGGTCTTCCCGTTTTTGTCTTTGGCAACGACCAAGAAGTAGTAGGTGGTTGCCGTTTTCAAGTTGTCGATTGTAAGCTGATCGGCAGTAACGTCCAGTTCGTATTTTGCGCTGTCGGAATAATCCTCGTTTTCGCTCAGCAAAAGCTGTGCGGAAGCTGCGTTTTGCATACGGTATTTGAATTGGAGCGGCGCATACGCACCGGCTTTGGACTGCACGGCCTGCAGAAGCGAAATTTCGCCCTGATAGTATTTTCTCATGGCGTCTGTGCAGAGCCAGACTTCTTCATCCCATTCCGGCAGCGTGATTTTATACTCCGTTGAGATTGCGGATTCTGTCGGCGCCGATTCGGACGGTTCTTTACTGCTTCGGAAATAATCAACAGCGATGAAAAGAAGTATGGCAGCGGCAATCAGACAGACGACGATAATGCTGATTTTCTTATACAGCGCTTTCTTCTCCTGGGCAGTTTTCTTTTTGGAAGACGCCGTCTTTGAAAAACTTCTAAGGCGAATCACGCCGTTTTTGTCGAAGTAGTATTTCCCGTGCTTTACCAAACCGTTTGCCATGCCGTGATGGACGGTCTTTTTATCGTCTTTGATAATTTTGCCGTCCTTGCCGGCGTAGTACAGTTTACCGTCTACTTTTACGATGCCGGCATGGGTTGGCTTGCCTTCGGAGTCGTAGAAGATACCGTCAACGATTTTTCCCATATCGATGCCTCCGTTTTATTCTTTTTCCAGTATAACATACTGTTTTCGGAAAAACAAGAACGCAAAAAGGAGGGCTCTTGCCCTCCTTTTTGCTTATTCCTCGTCGACGTCGATGATCTCCACGTTGACTTTTTTGCCGATGCGCTGGGCGACCGATTTCACGACGGCGCGGATCTCTTTGGCAATCCGTCCCTGCCGACCGATGACCTTGCCCATATCCTCCGGCGCAACGCGCAATTCCAACACGGTCGTCTCGCCCTCGATCTCCGTCACGGTGACGGCTTCGGGGTGCTCAACGAGGTTTTGTGCGACGTAGAGCAAGAGATCTTTCATGGCTGTTCCTCCGGCGGATTATTCCAAACCGGCCTTTTTCAGCAGACCTCTGACAGTATCGCTGGGCTGCGCGCCGTTCTTGATCCAAGTCTTCGCCTTTTCCAGATCAACGTTGATCAGCGCGGGCTCGGCGAGCGGATTGTAGGTGCCGATTTCCTCGATGCAGCGGCCGTCGCGGGGGCTGCGGGAGTCGGCGACAACGATGCGGTAGTACGGGTTCTTCTTTGCACCCATTCTTCTCAGTCTGATTTTGACCATTGTGATATACCTCCAAAAAGTAATTTTTCTTTATTCTTAACGCAAATGCGTTGCTTAAAACGGTAATCCCGGCATGCCGCCCATGCGGCGCAGTTTTTTCATCGCCTTGGGATTGTTCATTTGGCGCATCATCTGACTCATCTGATCAAACTGCTTCAGCAGCCGGTTGACGTCCTCCGGCTTTACGCCGGCGCCGCGGCAGATGCGCTGCTTGCGGCTGTAATTCAGCACCGAGGGATTTTCGCGCTCGTACGGCGTCATCGACTGGATGATTGCGGCGGTACGCGCCATCGCCTTGTCGTCGATCTGCACGTTTTTGAGCGCGCCTGCGCCGGGGATCATGGCGAGCATATCCTGCAAGCTGCCCATGTTCTTGATCTGCTCCATCTGATCGAGAAAATCGGCAAGCGTGAATTTGTTTTTGCGGAGTTTTTCTTCCATCTCCCGCGCTTTTTTCTCGTCGATCGCCTGCTCGGCTTTTTCAATCAGCGTCAAAACGTCGCCCATACCGAGAATACGCGAAGCCATGCGGTCGGGATAGAACGGCTCGATCTGATCGAGTTTTTCGCCTGTGCCGACGAATTTGACCGGGCGGCCGGTAACCGCCTTGACGGAGAGCGCCGCGCCGCCGCGTGCGTCGCCGTCGAGTTTCGTGAGCATCACACCGTCAATGGAAAGCGTTTCGTGGAATTGCTGCGCGGCATTCACCGCGTCCTGTCCGGTCATCGCGTCTACAACGAGCAGAATCTCGTTCGGGGAAACCGCCTGCTTGATGCGGACGAGTTCTTCCATCATCGCTTCGTCCACGTGCAGCCGACCGGCGGTGTCGAGAAAGACGATATCGTTGCCATGCTGCCGCGCGTGGGTAATCGCTGCCTTGGCGATGGCGACGGGGTCTTGACTGTCTCCGGTAAAGACCGGAATACCGAGTTGACCGCCGACGACTTTGAGCTGCTCAACGGCGGCAGGGCGGTAGACGTCGCACGCGACGAGCAGCGGACGCTTGCCCTGCTTTTGAAACAGACCGGCGAGTTTTGCGCCGTTCGTCGTTTTACCTGCGCCCTGCAAGCCGACGAGCATAACGACCGTCGGCGGCTGCGGTGCGGTGGCGATTTTTTGGTTTTCGCCGCCCATCAGCGCGATCAGTTCTTCATTGACGATCTTGACGATCATCTGCGCCGGCGTCAGGCTTTCTAATACGTCCTGCCCGACGGCGCGCTCGGTAACGGTCTTGACAAAGTCCTTCACGACTTTGTAACTGACGTCGGCTTCAAGCAGCGCCAGCCGGATTTCGCGCATCGACTCGCGCACGTCCGATTCGGTCAGACGACCCTTGCCGCGCAGCCGCTTGAAGACGGCGGAGAGTTTTTCGGTGAGTCCTTCGAGTGCCATGGGTTTAGTCCTCCAACGCGGTGCAGGCGGCGTCAATCGCCGCTTTCAGCGCGCCATCCGCATTTGCGGCGGCAAGCCGCAGGTCCTTTGCCGCTTTTCTGCGGCGCAGCGACTTCGCCGCGCATTCGAGCGTTTTTTCATAAGCTGTCAGCGCCGCTTCCGCGCGCGAAAGCGCGTCGTGCACGCCCTGCCGCGATACGCCTTCGTTTTCGGCAATCTCGGCAAGCGACAGGTCTTGGTTGTAGTAGGCGTCTACGTAGGCGCGCTGCTTTTCCGGCAGCAGATCGCCGTAGAAATCAAAGAGCAGCGTATAGGAAACGGGGCTTTGTTTCACGGTGATTGCCTCCTCTGTAAAGAAAAAGACCTTGACAGCATTACAACTATACCATACGTTGCATCGTCTGTCAAGGCTTTTTTCTTTACAGTTTATTGAAAATTGAGTTTTTTCAAGACCTGCGTGCGGTCAAGGTAGTACCACAGCGGCAGACCGAGCACGACCATCACGACCAGTTCGCCGAATGCGACTTCCAAGCCGCTGACGGCAAAGACCGTCAGGAAATGCTCCGATGCTTCCGCGGTGGCGTAGAACGCGATCAGCAGACCGATAAAGATGCCGTTGGCAATCACGTTCGGCAGGATCATCTGCCACGGCTTGCGCCAGCGCACCATGCACAGCGCGGCGATCAGCGTTGCCAGCGTGCCGACCGCCATATCCAAGGGACCGACGGTGGAGAAAATGTTGGCGATAAAGCAGCCGAGGGTGATGCCGATCACCGCCGTCGGCTCAAAGCAGCAGAGCACGGCGAGCGCCTCGGCGATGCGGAACTGGATCGGACCGTAGGCGAACGACGCCGTTGCGATAGTGACCGCCGCGTAGACGGCGGCAAGAATGCCGGAAAAGGCGATTTGTCGGGTGGTAATGCGAAATTTCATTCTGATTTCCTCCTGTTGGTTGTAAGCATGCAGAACGCGCCGAAAATCAGCACGACCGCGAACAGCAAAATCCATGCAAGCGTCGTGCGGTCGGGCAGCAACAGAAACAGCGCCTGCTGCGCCTGCAGCACGCCGAAAAGCGCGAAGACGGCAAAGGTCAGATAGTGCAGAAAATGCGTGGGCAGGTTGTTCTTGAGCAGCAGTCCGGCGAGCAGCCCCAGCGCATCGGCAGCGATCAGTCCAACCGTACAGCCAAGGCAGATGACGGCGGCGGCAGTCAGCGTGCCGTCGGTATAGGCGGCGGCGAGCGTCACGGCGGAAAGCTGCGTCTTGTCGCCGAGTTCACCGAGGAAGAACGTCAGAAAGATCGCGGCGACGGGACCGAAGCGGACGCTTTTGGTTTGCGCTTCTTCGTTTTCGTCCTCGCCGCGCAAACTCGACCATGCAAAATAGAAAAACGCAAGCGCCGCGGCGGCTTTGACAAACCGCAGATCGAGCCATTGACTGAGCGCCGCGCCCACGGCGACGGCAAGCACGTTCAGCAGCAGCGTGGCGAGCCACGTGCCGGCGAGGATCTGCCGCACGGGGTATTTGCCCGCCATGGCGACGAGCAGCAGCTGCGTCTTATCGCCCATCTCGGCGATAAAGACGGTGAGAAAGACGAGCGCAAATAATTGCAGCGGCGTCATAGTCATTCCTCCCAAGAAAGCAGGTCTATTTTAACAGACCGACATAGAAAAAACAAGGGCATTTCTTTTTGCACGGTTTTCTGGTATAATAGGGAAAAACGTGCGGAGGTGTGCGATGGAAAACGGCTATGAGCGGCGCGGCTATCTGCTGGAGGACTTTCGCCTGTTCCATTTGAAAGACCGCCAGCTTGCGCCGATTGATTTCCACTATCACACGTTCCACAAGATCATCGTGTTTCTCGGCGGCAAGGGGTGTTATGCCATCGAGGGGCGGCGCTATGCGCTTTCCGCCGGCGATCTGCTCTTTGTGCCGCAGGGTTGCATCCACCGTCCGGAAATTGCCGCCGAACAAGAATATGAGCGGATCGTGCTTTACATTCGCCCGGGGTATCTGCGCGAACTCGGCGGCGACACGTGCGATTTGGAAACGTGCTTTGAGCGCAGTCGGGAAACGCTGCAATTCGTGGCGCATCCGCAAATTCAAAAAAGCAATATCTACCGTCTTTTGCGCGAGCTGGAGCACGCGCCGGAAAACGAGGGCTTCGGCAGCGAGCTGCTCACAAAATCGCTCTTTTTGCGGCTGATGATCGAACTGACGTGCGCCATGCTCGCCGATGCGATGACCTATATTCCTTCCGGCAGCGATCCGCAGGTGGACGAAATGGTGCGCTTTTTGAACGAGCATCTGACGCTTGAGGTGCGCGTGGACGATTTGGCGCAGCATCTGCATTTGAGCAAGTATTATTTAATGCGCCGCTTCAAGGAAACGACGGGCTACACGGTGCATCAGTATCTACTCAGTAAGCGGCTGATGCTGGCGCGCGAGATGATCGGCACCGGCGCAAGCGCGATGCAGGCGTGCTATTCCTGCGGCTTTGGGGAATACTCGGCGTTTTCCCGCGCCTACCGGAAGCAGTTCGGCGCCTCACCGCGAAAACACAGATAAAAAAACGGCACCCTCTCGGGTGCCGTTCTTTGCGAGAACGATTAGGAATTGGTGCGATAGGTGATACCACAGTCGAATTCCGAACGTCTCGTGCAGCAGTTTGCTGCGCAAACAAGATAGGTATCACGGGCTTTCATGACGAGCATCGACGGTGCCTCCTTTCTGTTTCAGTTTCTTTGCATATGTGAGCATGCAGGCCTCCGAATACCGCCGGAGCGGATCGCCTGTTTCCTGCATGGCACTGCCGGGGCAATAATCGCACAGGTCGCGATCGGCGCATGCTTCGCAGCCCTTGACCTGCTCAATTCGGAAACTTCGCACGGTTTGCAATGTCTGCGAGGTCTGCCAAATCTCCGCGATCGGCGTTTGACGCACGTTGCCGCAGGAGATCAGCAGCGCGTTACAAGGGTAGACTTCGCCGTAGGGGTTGATGTTCAAACTGAATGCGCCGGCGCCGCAAATGGCGACATCCTGCCGCTTGCGCGTCAATGTAAGCTCGCCGCCTGCGCACGATAGCAGGATATGGCTGTCGATCGTTTTCATCACTTCGGCATACCGTTCTGCCGAGTTCAACCGGTGCGCCGTCGGCATCATGCTGCCGTTGTTGGTCGGCGTGATCTGCAAGCTGACTTGAATTGTCGTGCCCAGCGCCTCCGCCAAGCGCAAAATGCCGTCCACGTCGTCGTAGTTTTCTTCCAGAAGCGACACCTTGATATTGACGGGGATACCGAGCAGCTTACATTTTTTGATGGCGTCGGTCGTTTTTTGAAACGAACCCGGCAATTGCGTAAATGCATCGTGCTTTTCGGGGATATAGTTGTAAATGCTAAAATGCACGCTGCGCGGGTAGAGCTTTTTCAGTCGGAAGAAATCCGCGTCGCTGAGCAGCGTGCCGTTCGTGAAGATATTGATCACAAAGCCCTGCGCATAGGCGTATTCCAAAATCTCAAACGTATCGCTTCGCATAAACAGATCGCCGCCGGTAAAGGTGAGCTCAACGACGTTCATCTTTTTCAAATCATCGATGACGTGCTTGATTTCTGCGGTGGTCAGCTCCTTGCTGATCTCGTTTTCCCGCGGACAATAGCAATGGCGGCAGCGCTCGTTGCAGCGGAACGTCAGCTCGAACTGCACGGAGCAAAGGCGGTGATCGGCGTCGTACTGCGATAGCTTCACCGCCGATTCCAAGGTTCGTTTGCGCTCCTCCAATACCGTCGGCGGCACAACGATACCAAGCTCCGCGAGCTGCGCGATGGTGGAATCGAATTCTTCACGTTCGATTGGTTGCGTTTGCGAAAGCAGGCGGTAGAGGTCTTCGGTGTCGCTGTGATCCCGAAGAAGCTCTAACAGCGGAAGGATGGAACCGCCGAGAAGACTGACGGTTGACTGCGCGGTTTGATAAAGCAAAACGTCGCCCTCCGGCGTTTGCCGGAAAAAGACGTCCGGCGCAAGATGGACACTTTTCATTTTCTTTGCTCCTTTTTCCATGCAAATTTTCTGTGCGTTCTGCTATATTATACACCACATTAGGTGTAAAGTCAACTACACTAGATTTGGCGTACTATAATGTGTTCGGTGATGCTATGAAGCAGTATTATGAGATTTTGCGCGAATTGCGCGAGGATCACGATTTATCACAGGCGCAAGTTGCCAAGCTGCTCGGGACGACGCAGCAGGTTTATTCTCGGTATGAAAAAGCGGAAAACGAGATGCCGATCCGCCACATCGTTACGCTCTGCCGGTTCTACCACGTTTCGGTGGATTATGTGCTCGGGCTGAACGATCGCGATTGAACAAAAAACGGAAGCAATCAAACGATTGCTTCCGTTTTGCATTTTAACTTTTATTCTTCCTGCGCGGCGGTCTTGCCGTAGACCACAACGACGCGGCGGTTCGGCTCGGTGCCGGTGGAGAACGTCGAAACGTTCGGATTCGATTGCAGCGCGGCATGGATCACGTGGCGTT
>JAFSXE010000102.1 GCA_017444195.1 Oscillospiraceae bacterium | reverse complement strand
CCAGATGAGCTACACCCGCAATGCCCTGTTATTATAGCAGACCTTTCGCAAATGTCAAGTACCGAAGAAAAAAATCTTTTTGGCGCGGCAAAGCCGCGCCGAATCTTCACTTCACACGCTCTGCCGCCGTATCGAGCGGCAGTCCGCTTTTCTCGGAAAGCGCATAGATATGGCTCGTTCCCGTGATGTTGCGGTTGTCGATCACGCGGAACACCTGCGCGTCCGGCGACGGCATCAAATCGAAAAACAGCACGTTGCCGCCTGCCTTGATCGCATCGAGATTGCCGTCCAAATCGGCAAGTCCGCGCGAAAGGTCGTCGCCCGGCTGCTGCGCGGTGATACGGATCTTCGGCATCATCAAGCGAAGGACGGAAAGTTCTTTCAGCATCAGCCACCGATCCGCCGGCCCGCCCTCCTGCGCAAGCGGCGTTCCCTTGGCAGGCAGATACGGAATGACCGGCGCCCAACTGATCTCCAGCTGCTTCATCAGCAGAATGTCCTGCGCCAGCTCCTCGCGCGTCTGCCCCGGCCAGCCGATGATATTGCCGGACGCAAGCAGCATACCGCTTTGCTTGACCGCCTCGATCGCCGCCATGCGCTTTTGAAACGAGGTAGAGGGATTGAGTCGATCAAAACTCTTGGGATCGGACATTTCAAACTTGACGACGTATTCATCCGCGCCGGCTGCCTTCAGTTCCCGATACTGCTCGGGCGAAAACTCGCCGCAGGCGAGCGACAGAAACACGCCGCGCCGATGCAGACAGGAAACAATTTCCAGCAGATCGGCAAACGGAAACAGCGGATCTTCGCCGGAGACGAGAAAGAGCCGTCCGAATCCGGCGTCTGCCGACGCCGTGCCTGCCGCGATCATATCCGCTTTCGTCATGCGATAGCGGCGCAGGCAGGCGTTATCGGCGCGCATACCGCAGTAAAGACAATGGTTTTTGCAGATATTACTGTAGCC
This sequence comes from Oscillospiraceae bacterium, assembly GCA_017444195.1. Taxonomy (GTDB): domain Bacteria; phylum Bacillota; class Clostridia; order Oscillospirales; family Oscillospiraceae; genus RGIG3566. The sequence continues at coordinate 3,670 of JAFSXE010000102.1, read as the reverse complement.
AAGCAGCGCGGAAACCAAAACCGCCTCGCCGTTTGCGCGAACGCAGCAGTCGCGCGCCTGCGGCGCAAGCTCACGCCAATACGTTTCGCGCGGCATCTCGAAGATTTCGAGCAGTTCTTCTTTTGTATAGATCATACCGCGCCGCCTCCCATCCGCCAAATTTCGCCGCCGAGAAGCCCGGCTTCGTCCTCGCTGTGCGTGACGTTCAGCACGGTGCGTCCCGCGGTCTTCTTCCGCACGTAGGCGATGACCGTTTCCCGAAGCGCCGCGTCCAGCCCCTTGAACGCTTCATCAAGCAGCACGACCGGCGCGTCGGCAAGCACCGCGCGCGCAATCGCCACGCGCCGCTTCATGCCGCCGCTGAGCGTCCGGACAGGCGCAAGCGCGCTATCCTCCGCCAAACCCAGCGCCGCCAGTTCCCGCAAAATCGCTTCGCGTGAAAGCCTGCTTCCCGTCACGAGCCGAATATTCGCAACGGCGGAAAAATCCTCGCAGAGCCGATCCTCCTGGAACACGAATGCGACCGCGCTCGGTTTTTCCACCGTGCCGGAATCGGCATGGAGCAGCCCGGCAAGCAGCCGCAAGAGCGTCGTCTTGCCGCAGCCGGACGCGCCCATGATATTGGTGGTCTTACCCTCCGGGAAAGACACGGTTGTGTCGGCAAAGACGGTCTTGCCGTCAAACGATTTCGTAACGTTTCTCAGTCCGATCATCATCGCGCCTCCCATGCGGCAAACGCCGCCTTCAATAACCGCAGCACCGCTTTTTCAAACAGAACGCTGACCAGCACGATCACGACTGTCCACGCAAGCAGATCCGCCGTCATCAAATAGATTTTCGCCTCGTAGAGCCGATTGCCGATCGAGCCGCCGACCATGCCGATAACCTCGGCGGCGATGCCTGCTTTCCACGACATACCGAGCGCGGCAGAGCAGCCGGAGAGCAGATACGGCTTGATGCAGGGCAGTTCGATGTACAAAAACCGCTTGCCGTAGGGTATGCGAAAGACGCGCGCCATCTCGCGCAGGTTCGGATCGGTGGATTTCACGCCCTGCAGCACGTTCGTATACAGGATGGGAAAAACCATCAGAAACGAAATAAACACCGCAAGCTGCGAGGTATTCAGCCAGATCAAGCTGATAATGATAAACGAGGCGACCGGCACCGCCTTGATCGTTACGACGTAGGGCCACAGGATCGTTTCCACAACGGGAAACCGCCCTGCCAGCACCGCCAGCGCGAAACCCAGCACGAATGCCGCGGCAAAGCCGCCGGCGATTCGCAGAAAACTATACCCAACGGACGCAAAAAAACCGGGCTCGCGCCAAATCATCGCGAGCCGAAGGATCACCTTGATCGGTGAAACGAGCAGCAGGTCGCTGCCGACGCTCACGGCGGCAATCTGCCAAACCGTGAGCGCCGCAACGACCGCCAAAACTTTCGATACTGTCTTACTGCGCGACATAGTAGAACGCGTCGTCGGGCAGTGCGCCGCCGACGGCGGCAGGATTCTGCTCGAACAGCACGGTAAGGTAGCCGTTTACCGTTTCCGCCATCTCCGCACCGGTGATGCAGACGATGTTGCAGAACGGGATCGCCTTCTGGGCAATCGGCGCCTTGACGATTTCATACTTTTCGATGAGCTGCGCACCTTCTTCGACATTCTCATTCACAAACGCCGCGGACGCCGCATACTCCGCAAGGAACGTATTCAGCGCATCGGGATGCTCCTCGGCAAACGCTGCACGAACGATCAGACCCGCCGTAACAAACTGGCTGCCGTTACCAAGCGCGTCCCATTCCTTCGTCAGATCGAGCGCAACGCGCAGACCTTCGACCTGCGTCTGAGCAACGGTAACGAACGGCTGCGGCAGCATTGCCACGCCGGCTTCCTGCTGCGACAGCGCCGCCACGACTTCCGTCGGCTCGCTCTTCCACTCCATCGTCACGTCTTCCGCAGTCAGACCGTGCTGCGAGAGCAGATAGTTGAGCGCGTACTCCGGCGTCGAACCCTTGCCGGTGGCATAGATCGTCTTGCCCTTCAGCGATTCGACACTCTGCACCTCTTCGCCGCCCTTTTCCACGATGTAGATCAGACCGAGCGCATTGATCGCGGCAAACTTCACCGCACCCTGCGTGTTCTGATAGAGAATCGCGCCGAGGTTGGCAGGCACGGCAAGCACGTCCAGATCGCCCTTGATCAGCTGCGGCGTCAGTTCATCCGCCATCGCAGCCATCGTGAATTCATAGTCGTTCTGCGTCAGACCGTTTTCCGCGTCGTCGAGCAGTTTGACAAGACCCATCGTCGTCGGACCTTTCAGCGCGCCGAGGCGCACAGTCACTTTTTCAGTCGACGCGGGTGCTTCCGTTGTTTCCGTTGCTTCCGGCGCTTCGACCGGCTGCTCGGCGGCAGGCGCACCGCACGCGCAGAGTGCGGCAAGCAGGCACGCAACCAAGAGCAGACTGACAAGTTTCTTCATAAAAAGACCTTCTTTCGTAATGATGCTCCGCAGAGCGAAGATAGTATAGCCAAAAAAACGCCGCTTGTTCGTTGCAAATGCAACAAACAAGCGGCATACATTATAAATATCAATTATTCCAGCGTCAGCTGCACCTCGCCGACGTCCTCGCCCTTGAGCAGCGCACCGGCGGCAGGCACGCTGCGGACGCGGTAGCGGCTCTCGTTGGCAATCATGCCCTCGGTCAAGAACTGCGCCGTTTCCACGGTGTCCTTCTTTTTGAGCGTTACCACGTTCACGCCCTGCGTGGCGCGTGTGGTCTTGGGTGCAAGCAGCGCCGTCGAGAAGATCAGCGCACGTCCGAGCGCAGTCTGCACGAAAACCTGCCGGTCGCCGTCAAGCAGCGGCAGCAGCGCTTTCAGCGGCGATTTTTCGCAGTATGCGCCGGTCAGACGGCGGCGATTGGACTTCGTTGCATAGCCGGAAAGCTCGACTTTTGCCGCCTTGCCGTTCTCATAGACGAACAGTAGGTTGCCGCGATAGTCGCCGGGCAGTACGACGGCAAAGAAGCCCTCGCCCTCGTCCATACCGAGCTTCGACGGCAAAAAGTCGCCGAGCGCCGACGCCTTGCCGTCCTCAAACTCGGAAAGCGCCGTCTTATAGACTTGGCAGCGGTCGGAGAACACGAGCATTTCCGCACGGTTGGTCGTCTCGGCGGTGAAGACGAGCGCGTCGCCCTCTTTGAACTTCTGCTCGCCGGACATGCGCAGTGACTGCGGCGTGATCTTCTTGAAATAGCCTTCGTGCGAAACGAACACGGTCACCGGGTAGTCCGGCACGTCCGGCTCGTCCGGCTCCTGCGCGATCTGATGCTCGAACACCAGCGTCGTGCGGCGCGGCGCGCCGTATTTTTCCGCTACGGCGTCCAGTTCCTTGCAGATGATCGTCTTGACGCGGCGGTCGTGCGCAAGGATATCCTGCAGATCGGCAATTTCCTTTTCCAGATCCTCGGTTTCGCGCAGACGTTTGAGAATATACTCTTTGTTGATATTGCGCAGTTTGATCTCCGCAACGTACTCCGCCTGCACCTGATCGATGCCGAAGCCGATCATCAAGTTGGGAATGACCTCGGCTTCCATCTCGGTTTCGCGGATAATGCGGATCGCCTTGTCGATATCCAAGAGGATCCTGCCCAGACCTTTGAGCAGGTG
>JAFSXE010000101.1 GCA_017444195.1 Oscillospiraceae bacterium | reverse complement strand
CCGAAGCCGGGGGCGGTGTGGACGCAGCCGGTACCGGAATCCATCGTGACGTAATCGGCGAGCACCAACCGCGACGTCTTGGGCAGGAACGGATGCGAGGCAAGCATATTTTCAAAGAATGCGCCTTCGTGGCGTTCGAGAATCTTATAACTCGTGAAGCCGCCGATGCCCATGACCTTTTCGCACAGCGCTTCGGCGACGATATACATTTCGTCGCTGTAATCCGGCTTGACGATGACATAGTTTTCCACAGGATTGAGCGCGATGGCGAGGTTGCCGGGCAGCGTCCAGATCGTCGTCGTCCAGATGACGAAGTTCAGTTTGGCAAGGTCGAGGTGACCGAGTTTGCCCTGATCGTCGTGCATCGGGAACTTGACGTAGACGGTGGTGCAGGGATCGTCCTGGTATTCGATCTCGGCTTCCGCAAGCGCGGTTTCGTCGTGATAGCACCAATAGACCGGTTTGAGTCCCTTATAGATATAGCCCTTCTTGAACATCTCGCCGAAGACTTTGACTTCCTCGGCTTCGAACGACGGATTCATCGTCTTATACGGATGCTCCCAATCGCCGAACACGCCCATACGCTTCATCGCAGTGCGCTGGACGTCGATATAGTGATCGGCAAACTCGTGGCAGGCGGCGCGGAACTCCGGCACGCTCATCGCCTTACGGTTGAGCTTGTTCTTCTTAATGATGGCGCTTTCAATCGGCATGCCGTGGTTATCCCAGCCGGGGATATACGGCGTATAGTAGCCGCGCATGGCGTAGGAACGGTTGATGAAGTCCTTGAGCGCCTTGTTGAGCGCATGACCCATGTGCAGTTCGCCGTTGGAGAACGGAGGACCGTCATGCAGGGAGAACAGGGGTTTGCCCTCGTTCTTTTTCAGCAGCTCGCCGTAAAGGTCCAGCTCCTCCCAGCCGCGCAGCATATCCGGCTCGCGCTGGGGAAGTCCGGCTCGCATCGGGAAGCCGCTTTTGCCCATGTTCAGCGTTTCTTTGTATTCCATGTTTCAACCTCCTTTTCTCAAAATCAGAAAAAGCGCCTTTGTCTCCAAAGAGACAAAGGCGCGATACCTCTGCGGTACCACTCTTCTTGCCGGCAATGCCGGCCGCTTTCGGACAGGGTAACGGCTGTCAATCGGGCAAGCCTACGTTATCGGTTGCCGGCTCCGAGGGGATATCCGCATTCGTCCGCCGCTGACTTGCACCGACCGTCAGTTCTCTTGGCGCGGAACGGAAAGGGACGTGTCCTCATCCTCGCTGATGAAATATGAAATGCGGCGATTACTCCTTGGTGGGATCGTAATTGCTGCCGAATTGCAGATTGTCAAACTTGATCGTGGGGCGATCCGCCATCGGATATGCCTCTTCCTTCGGCTTTTCCGGCTCGCTCTCGGCAGGCGCTTCGCTCTCGTAGTCGTAGGGCTTTTTGCGCGTCTCTTTTTCGCCGAGGTCGCGCGTTTTCAGCGTTTCGAGCAGTTCCAGATGCGCCTTGACGTCCTTTTCCACGGCTTCGATGAAGTGCGCGGCTGCCTGCTTGGCAAGCGAAAGACGCTCTTCCTCCTGCGCCACGTCGGGATTCTGCGTGGGCGCTTCCTGCATCATCTTGGCGCACTTTGCGGCGACGGCTTTGACTTCTTCTTCACGGTCATGATATTCTTCCAGCTTCTTCACGAGCACGCGGAGTTTTTCCTTCAGCACCTCATTCTCCTGATAGAGCGTGGCATAGTCCTGGGCAAGCGGCTCCAGAAAATCGTCAACGGACGGCATATCATAGCCGCGCAGCGCTTTCGGGAACGTTTTTTCCTGTACTTCCTGCGGTGTCAGCATAGCGGAGATCCCCTTTCTCTTTACAGATACAGTCCGTTATTTTCCAGTTCGTCGATGACGTCGCCGACGATATCGACGTTATAAGGTGTGATCAGATAAGTCAAAACGGCAATCTTCTTGATCTTGCCGTCGAGCGCGTAGGCGCAGCCGGAAAGGAAGTCCACCAGCCGACGGGCAACGTCTTTGTTGGTCGCTTCCAGGTTCAGCACGACCGCGTGCTTATCGCGCAGATGGTCGGCGATCTCCGACACCATATCGAAGCGATCCGGCTTGGCAAGCACAACCTGCATCTGCGTGGTGGCGTTGATATTGACAACGCGCGCACCGGAGGTGCGGCGCGACTCGCGGCGGACGGGCTGCTCCTCGGCGTCGTCAAAAAGATTGCGGCGCGACGCCTTGGGGGCTTCTTCCTCTTCAAAATCTTCAAACGTATCGTCATCCTCGCCGTAGGGGCGCGTCAGCCGTTTCAGTTCATCCATAAAACCCATGATGGTTTCCTCCCGTTAGGTATTGTAGTTTCGCGGTCCGAAGATCGCGGTGCCTACGCGCACCATCGTGCTGCCCTCGGCAATTGCGTCGGCAAAATCGCCGCTCATGCCCATAGACAGACATTCCATGGATACATTATCGTATTTTTTTGCCGCAATGTCAACTGCCAGCCGACGAATTTCGGCAAAATATTTACGATTGGCACCCGGCGCTTCGGCAATCGGGGGAATTGCCATCAGTCCGCGGACGCGAAGATGCGGAAAGTTGGACATTGACGCGCAGATCTCCGCGACCTGCGTCGGCGCAAAGCCGCCCTTGCTCTCCTCGCCGCCGACGTTGACTTCCAGCAGAATATTCTGCGTGACGCCGCGCTTGACGGCTTCCTTTTCGATTGCCGCCAGCAGTTCCGTGCGGTCGACGGACTGAATGAGATCGACGGCTCCGACGAGGTACTTGACCTTATTCGTTTGCAGCCGCCCGATGAAATGGACGGGTTTATCGCCGTAAGCGCCTGCCGGCTGCTTCTGCAAAAATTCCTGCACGCGGTTCTCACCGCAGCAGTCCACGCCGGCGCGAACTGCGCGCAGCACCGTTTCGGCGTCGTTCATCTTCGTCGCCGCGCAAAGCAGCACGGTTTTTTCATCGCGGCCGCAGGCGCGTGCCGCGTTGTCGATTTCGGCGCGTACCGCCGCGACCTTTTCTTCAATCGTCATTCATACACGACCTTTCCGTTATAAAGCTCCTCCGTCGAAAGAATGATCTCGTCGCCCGGCCAGAGGTTTTGCGTGCTCGAACGGTCCAGCTGAACGGTGTAGCTTTCGCCGTTGTCGTGCAGGATCGAAATGGCTTTCCATTTCATCACGGCGGATTCCAACACGAATACGCCCACCTCGCCTTCGGGCGAGACGTGGACGGCTTCTTTCGGAACGCGAAGTCCCTTGATCGTATCAAATTGCAGTTCGGCGTCCGCTTGACGCACTGCCGTCATGCGCGGCAGGTAATAGCTGCAGGAAAGCACCAGCACGCAGCGTCCGTTTTCCGCCTGACCGACGCTGCGGACGGTCATAGTACAGGAAAGACCGATGCCGTCAAACGTTACGGTCGCGCGCTTGCCGACGGCAAGATCGCCGATATCCTCGGTGCTGACGGGCGCGGCATAATACCACGTTTCGCCGCGGATCAGTTTGCCTATCGTGTTGGCAGGCAGGGGAAGGGGCTGGATCTGCGCCAGCGCCGACGGCGTCAAAAGCGATAGTCCGTCGGGGGTGAGGACGGTTTCCAAGCCGTCCGCAGTTTCGGAAAAATAGCCGCCGAACGGCGCTTCCACGGCAAAGGTTTCGCTTTCGCTGACGGAAAGAAGGTTATCCAACTCCGCGCGGCAGGACGCTGCCTGCGCGGCGATGGCGGCGAGATCGGCTTCGCTCGCGTTGCGGCGAAGCACGACGCCTTTGAACGACGGCGCAATGCGGGAAGCGCCGCTTAAATCATGGCGGTTTAGATAGCCGGCAAGGCGGAAAAGCTGGCTGCGGATCTCCGCGTCCATCGACGCCTGATCGAGCGTTGTGGCGTTTGCCGCGTCGGCGCTTTCGAGTTCGATCAGTTCGTTTTGCAGCGCAATGATGCGGCTGTGGCGCTGCCGCGCCGCCGCGTCGGTATAACCCATGGCGACGGTTTGACCGCGCGCGACCTTCTGCCCTTCGGCGACGGTGGGCGCCGTCAGCGGCACGATACCGGAAAGCGTCTGCTCCTCGCGCACGACCGTGCCGTGCAGCGAGCAGCCGATGCCCGATTCCACCTCGACCGCCTGCACGGTGCGAAGCGGTGCGCTCAGACCGTCCAGAATACCGCTGAAAACGTAGATGACGATGGCGGCGGAGAACAGAAAAGTCAGCGCGTACAGATAACTGCTGCCGCGCTTACGGAAGGGGATGCGGGCAAGAAGCTTGCCCAAGGCGTTGCGTTGCTCCATGAAAGACGGTCCTTTCCCGCACCCCCGAACGATCAGAACTTGACCGGCACGGCAGGTACGATGGTGGAGATGGCGTGCTTATAGATCAGTTCCTGCTTGCCGTCGGCGCTGACCATCACGCAGAACGGGTCAAACGCTAAAACGGTGCAGCGGATCTGAAAGCCGTTCATCAAAAACAGCGTGCAGATGCTGCGCTCTTTGCGCAGTTCGTTGAGATAGGTGTCTTGCAGATTTTCGGTGGTCATAGAGGCAACCTTCCTTTCTGTGTGTTGCCCCTATTTTACTGATTTCTCGCTGTCGAATGCGGTAATATGCCGTCGAGCCAGCGACACGATTTCGGAAAAATCGGTGTATTCCGTGCGATCGAGCCAGCAGGTATCCGCATGGCGGCGGAACCACGTCAGTTGCCGCTTGGTGTAGCGGCGCGAGCCCTGCTTGACGGCGTCCGTTGCCGCTTCAAACGTGCTTTTTCCGTCCAGCACGTCGAGAAATTCTTTATAGCCGATCGCCTGCATTGCCGTTGCGTCGCGGCGGACGCCGGAGGCGATCAGACGGCGAATTTCGTCCATCAGCCCGTTTTCGAGCATCTGATCCACGCGCAGGTCGATGCGGCGGTAGAGTTCCGCACGGTCGGCATACGTCAGCGTCAGCCGGATGGCTTGGTATTTCGGCGGACGCAGTTTGGACAGCCGTTCGTGTTCGCTTGCGGTTTTGCCGGTGAGCGCTTCGATTTCCAGCGCGCGCAAGATGCGTTTGCGGTCGGAAAGGTTCAGCCGCGCCGCCGTTTCGGGATCGTGCTCGGCAAGCCGCGCAAGCATCGCCGCCGCGCCGTGCGCATCCCAGTCTGCTTCCAGCGAACGGCGAAGGTCTTCGGACGGCGCGGGCGCAAATTGTTCGCCCTTAAGCAGCGCGTCCATATACAGCCCCGTGCCGCCGACGATGATCGGCGTGACGCCGCGCGCAAGCAGATCCTGCAAAATCGGCTCGGCAAGCGCTACGTAGCGCCCGACGGAAAACGGCTCGTTCGGATCGGCGACGGAAAGCAGGTGGTGTACGACGCCCTGCATTTCTTCCGCCGTCGGCTTTGCCGTGCCGATATCCATACCGCGGTAGACCTGCATGGAGTCGCAGGAGATCACCTCGCCGCCGTAGATTTGGGCAAGTTGGACGCCGAGCGCCGTTTTCCCGGTGGCGGTCGGGCCGCCGATGGCAATGATTGGCATACTTACGTCCTCTTGAATTGCTTTTCGAGGTTTTGCTCGGTCAACTGAATGCAGATCGGTCTGCCGTGCGGACAATGCTTGAGATCGTCGCGCGTCATGACCTCGCGCACCAGCGCTTCGCGCTCGGCGGCGGAGGTGTGCCAGCCGCCCTTAATCGCCGCTTTGCAGGCGACGGTATGCAGCAGTTCGTCGCGCAGCGAGTTCGGATCGAGCGCTTTGCCGTCGAGCAGATCGGACGCCAGCGCTGTCAGCGTCGGCGCAGCCTGATCGGGCGCAAGATCGGCAGGGATTTGACGGATCAGCACCGCGCCGCCGAAATCTTCCACGTCGAAGCCGCAGCGCAGGAGCAGTTCGCGGTTTTCCAGCACGGTCGCAGCCTCTTCCGGCGACAGCGGCGCGGTTTCCGGCACAAGCAGCATCTGCGCGGCAATTTCCGTTTTCTGCGTTTTGAGTTTTTCAAAGAGAATGCGCTCGTGTGCGGCGTGTTTGTCGATGAAATAGACGGTTTTCGCCTGCTCAACGATGAGATAGGTGTCGAGCACCTCGCCGATGAGCGTATAGGGCGCGTCGGCGGCGGGCGGCGTCATCGTGATCTGCTGCGTCTCCGGCACAGGGGTCGGCGCTGCCGAGCGCACGACCGGCTGCGGACGCGCGAGGATCGCGTGTTCCTCCAGCATTGCCGGCTCGCGCTCGGCGGCGTGCTGCAGGATCGCCTGCGCCACGTTCGGCGACGGGCGGACGTGCGTATCACGGTGCAGCGTGTCGGCGAGTTTTTTATATTCCTGCACGCTCATCGTGCGGAACGCTTCCTGCTTCGGCGCTGCCGGCGCTTCCGCCTTGGGACGTGCAAAATGTGCCTCGGGGCGGTCGGTTTCGGCGCGGAGCGCCGCCTGAACGCCGGAGTGGACGCAGTCGAACACCGTGCGTTCGTTCAAGAATTTGACTTCGGTTTTCGCCGGATGGACGTTGACGTCCACCATGCGCTCCGGCAGCGTGAGATTCAGCACGCAGCCGGGGAAACGACCGACCATGATGCTGTTTCGGTATGCTTCTTCCAGCGCTGCGGTGAGCAGTTTGGATTTTACGAAACGCCCGTTGACGTAGAACGACTGGCTGCTGCGGCTGCCGCGCGTGGCGGACGGTTTCGTGACAAAGCCGCGCAGCGAAAGATCGTCATAACGCCCTTCGACCTTGCACAGCGAAGCGGCAAAGTCGCGGCCGCCAATTTGGTAGATCGCGGCGAGCAGATCGCCGTCGCCGGCGGTGGAGAGCACCTCCTGCCCATCGCGCAGGAGGGAAAAGGCAATTTCGGGATGCGCCAGCGCCTGATGCTGTACGGCGGCGAGGACGGCGGAGGATTCCGCCGTATCGCGCTTCATGAACTTCATGCGCGCGGGTGTATTGAAAAACAGATCCTGCACGATCATCGTCGTGCCGTTCGGGCAGCCGGCGTCGTCCACGGAGAGGATTTTGCCGCCTTCCAAAGAAAGCGCCGTGCCGATTGCGTCTTCCGCCTGCTTGGTGAGCAAGCGGATGCGGCTGACTGCCGCCGTTGCCGCAAGCGCCTCGCCGCGGAAGCCGAGCGTGTCGATCGCTTCCAAGTCTTCGGCGCTGCGGATCTTGCTGGTGGCGTGGCGCAAAAATGCGGTCTGCGCGTCTTCGCGGCTCATGCCGCAGCCATCGTCAGTCACGCGCAAAAACGTCATGCCACCGTTTTGGATTTCCACGGTGATATGCGTTGCGCCGGCGTCTACGGCGTTTTCCGTCAGTTCCTTCACGACGGAGGCAGGTCGCTCCACGACCTCGCCTGCGGCGATCAGATCCGCGACGTGCTGGGATAAGACGGCGATTTTCGCCATAAGAACGCCTCCTTTACAGCGGCAGTTTCAGGACTGCCAAGAGATTGATGAGCAAATGCAGGAAAATCGGCGCAAAAACCGAATCGGACTGCTGCTGCGTCCACGCAAGCGCCACTGCCGCCGGCAGATAGCACACGCCGGCAACGAGCTGCGTGGCAATGCCGAGATCGGCGTACTGCCAGACGTGCATCGCGGCGAACAGTACGGAGGAAACGAGATACGCTGCGAATTTGTACTTCCGATGCAGCGAGGAGAAGACCGCGCCGCGAAGCAGCGTTTCTTCCACGATGGGCGCGGCAATAAGCGAACAAAAGAGCATCGGCAGCGCGTCCTCGGCGGCGTAAGCCGCCACTTGGTCATTGTTGGGGATCGGCACGTTGCCGAACAGGCGCGTGAGCAGCGCAAGCAGCAGCGCCGTCAGCGTATATTGCAGCGCAAAGCCGAGCGCAATCGCGCCGAGCCCGCGCCCGAGGTGCAGCGAAAACGCCTTGCCGGAAGCGGTGAAGTACCGCGAAAAGGCAACGAGCACGATTGCAAGCGAGAGCGCGTAATAAAGCGCATTGAAGCCGCTGCCGCCGACAGTCAGATGCAGCGCGGCGAGCAGCCACCGCAAAAGTTGGGGGAGAAGAAAAACGTGGATCGGCAGATAGAGCCAGCCGAACGTCGATTCGCTTTGCAGCATATTTGCCTCCGTTACAGCAGCTGCTTGAGCTGATAGAGCACGTTGAGCGCCTCGATCGGCGTCAGCGTTTCCGGCGTGATCGCCGCGAGTTTTTCGCGCAGCTCGTCCGATCTGAGATCATCCAGCGAGATCTGATCGTTCGACTCGCTTTGTACGGATGCGGCGACGGACGGTGCGCCGGATTCCAACTCGTCCAGCAGCCGACGGGCGCGATTTACCACGCCGTCCGGCAGACCGGCGAGCTTGGCGACTTCCACGCCGTAGCTTGCCGCGGCGGGACCGGGGACGATTTTGCGGAGAAAGACCATTTCACCCTGCCGCTTTTTCACGGCAATATTGCAGTTTTGCACGCCGTCGAGCGTCTTTGCCATATCGGCAAGTTCGTGGTAATGCGTGGCAAACAGCGTCTTTGCGCCGAGTTTTTTCGGATCGGCGCAATGCTCCAAGACCGCGCGTGCAATCGCCATGCCGTCGAAGGTGGAGGTGCCGCGCCCGATCTCGTCCAAAATGAGCAGACTGCGCGGCGTTGCCGTGCGCAGAATCTCCGCGACTTCGGTCATCTCGACCATAAAGGTGGACTGACCGGACGAGAGATCGTCGCTTGCGCCCACGCGCGTGAACAGGCGGTCAACGATGCCGATCCGCGCCGCAGACGCCGGCACGAACGAGCCGATCTGCGCCATCAGCACGATCAGCGCAATCTGCCGCATGTACGTGGATTTGCCCGCCATATTCGGACCGGTGATGATCAGCGCGCGGCAATCCGGCGCGCCGATGGCAACGTCGTTCGGAACGAACAGCGAATCTTTCAGCATTTGTTCGACGACCGGATGCCGTCCGTCCTTGATGGAAAGTTCATTGCCGACGTCGATTTCCGGGCGGCAGTAGCGGTTTTTGACCGCCACGGCGGCGAAACTGCACAAAACGTCAATATACGCTACGGCGTGCGCCGTCTGCAAAATGCGCGGCGCAGCGTCGGACAGGCGCGCGCGGATTTCCGAGAAAAGCTGGTATTCCAGCGCGGCGAGCCGATCCTTTGCCGTCAGGATCGTCGATTCCAGTTCTTTCAGTTCCTGCGTGATAAAGCGTTCGCCGTTCACGAGCGTCTGCTTGCGGATGTAGTCGTCCGGCACGAGATCGAGTTGTCCGTTGGAAACCTCAATCGAATAACCGAACACGCGGTTATAGCGGATACGCAGGTTTTTGATGCCGGTGCGCTCCTTTTCACGCATTTCCATTTCCACGATCAGACCGGCGCCGCCGTTTTGGATTCCGGCAAGGCGGTCGACCTCGTCGTTGTAGCCGGGCTTGATAATGCCGCCCTCGCGGAGTGTCAGCGGCGCGTCCTCGCGGATGGCGCTGTCGATCAGCGTCCGCATATCCTGCAATTCGTCGAGCCGGTCGCGGACGGTCTGCAAAAGACTTGCACCGCAGCCGGCGAGCAGTTCGCGGATGCGCGGCAGCTGCGCCGCGCCTGCGGCGAGCGCCAGCATATCGCGGCAGTTGCACGATCCGGTCACGATTCGCGCCGTGGCGCGTTCCAGATCGGGTATGTCCTTGAGCGCGAGGATGAGTTCCTCACGCAGCATTGTTTGCTTACATAATTCTTCCACTGCGTCATGGCGCTTTGTGATCTGTGCCGGCTGCATCAGCGGCTTTTCGAGAAATGCGCGCATCAGGCGGCTGCCCATCGGCGTTTTCGTCTTATCCAGCACCCAGAGCAGTGTGCCGCGCCGTTCCTTGCTGCGCATCGTTTCGGTCAGTTCCAGATTGCGCCGCGTCGTCATATTGAGCAGCATATATTTTTCCGCGCGGTAGAAGTCCAGTTCCCGCACGTGCGAAAGGTCGTTTTTCTGCATCTCGCGCAGACGCGCCAGCAGTGCGCCGCAGGCGGTTGCGACGAACGGCTCGTCGGCGATGCCGAGCGTATCGAGCGACTGGCAGAACTGCACCTGCGTCAGGTTGGCGCACGTCTTTTCGTCGAAGTCCGCATCCGAGCCGAAATTGAGGTAGCAGCCGATGCGGTTTTGCGCTGCGTCGCGAAGTAGGGCGTTATCCCGTGCTTCGCCGCCGAGCAGCAGTTCCGCCGGCTGAAACCGCGCCAGTTCGGACGCCGCGGCAGCCGCGGCGTCCGTGCCGCGTACCGCGGTCGCGGAAAACGCGCCGGTGGAGATATCGCAGAATGCCAGCGCATACGTTTGCCCATCGCCGTAGACGCAGGCAAAATAGTTGTTTTTCCGCTCGTCGAGCATTGCGCTTTCCGTGACGGTGCCGGGCGTGATAATGCGCGTTACGTCGCGCTTGACGAGTCCCTTCGCGGTGGCGGGGTCTTCCATCTGCTCGCAGATGGCGACTTTGTAGCCGCGCTGTACCAGCCGCGCAATATAGCCGTCGCAGGCGTGGTAGGGGATGCCGCACATCGGGATTTTTTCCTCTTCGGATTTGTTCTTGTCCTTGTCGCGCGAGGTCAAAACGAGATCCAGTTCCCGTGCCGCCGTGCGCGCGTCGTCGGCGAACATCTCATAGAAGTCGCCCAGACGGAAAAAGAGAATGCAGTCGGGATGATCGCGCTTGACTTCAAAATACTGCCGCATCATCGGCGTCATTTCCGCCATGCGTCTATCCCTCCTTTACGATTTCACCGACGAGGCTCCACGTGGTGCAGTCGGTGATGGTTAAGTTCAGAAACTGCCCGATGCAGTCTTGGCTTCCGGCAAAGCGGCAGAGCCGTCCGCCGTCGGTGCGCCCGGTGAGCATATCGCCGTCTGTGCCGTCGACCAGCACACGCACGGTTTTGCCGATATAGCCGCGGTGCTTTTCTTCGGAAATGCGGTTTTGCAGGGCAACGAGCCGATCAAACCGCGCGTTCTTTTCTTCTTTCGGCGTGGGGTCTTCCATCTTTGCCGCCGGCGTGCCTTCGCGCGGCGAGAAGATGAACGTGAACAGCGCGTCGTAGCGCACCTGCTCAACGAGCGAAAGCGTATCTTCAAAATCCGCCGCCGTTTCGCCGGGGAAGCCCACGATCACGTCGCTCGTCACGACGAGGTCGGGCATTTTTTCACGCGCGTAGGCGAGTTTTTGCAGGTACTGTTCGCGGTTGTAATGCCGATTCATCGCTGTGAGGATTCGATCCGAGCCGGACTGGAACGGCAGATGCAACTGATGCGCGATCTTGGGGTATTTTGCCATCGTGTCGAACAGTTTTTCGCTCGCATCTTTCGGGTGGCTCGTCATAAAGCGGATCACAAAGTCACCGTCCAGTTCGGCGATCTCCGCCAGAAGATCGGCGAAATCCACGCCGTCGGGCAGGTCTTTTCCATAGGAGTTGACGTTCTGACCGAGCAGCGTCAAATCGCGGTAGCCGTTGGCGATCAGCGCACGGACTTCCGCCAGAATATCGTCCTTTTTTCGGCTGCGCTCGCGTCCGCGGACGTAGGGGACGATGCAGTAGGAGCAGAAATTATTGCAGCCGTACATGATGCTGACCCACGCCTTGAGCGCGTTCTGCCGCACCGACGGGATGCCTTCCACGATATTGCCCGCCTCGTCGTCCGTGAGAAAGACGCGCTTTTTCTCGGTCAAAAGACGGCCCAGCAGCTGCGGCAGCTGCCACAGGTGATGCGGATTAAAGCCGCCGTCTACGTGGCGGTAACTGTTTTTGATGCGCTCGACTACATGTGTCTGTCCCATCATGCAGCCGCAGACGAGGATCTTTTGCTCGGGGTGGCGGTTTTTCGTATGTACCAGCGCGCCGACGTTGCCGTAAACGCGCGTCTGCGCGTGTTCGCGTACGGCACAGGTGTTGATCACCACGACGTCCGCACCCTCTTCGCTTTCGACGATCTCATAGCCGCACAGGCGCAGGATGCCGCGGATGCGTTCGGAGTCCGCTTCGTTCTGCTGGCAGCCGTAGGTATCGACATACGCCTTGGGCGTTCTGCCGCGGCCGAGCCAATAGGCGCGGATGGCGTCGCAATAGGCGCGTTGTTCGTTTTTCTGCGCCTCGGTAATAACGCTTGTTTTCGGATTCAATGCGAACGCCTCCTGCTTTTCGGACAAAATAATACAGAATAATCATAGCATAATTCGGCGGATTTTGCAATCTATGATTGCAAAACGAAAGAGGATTGTGCTATACTTGGTTTACTGACGAAAAAAGGGAGGTGCGGCTATGCCGACTGCGATTGCAACAACCGAAGAAGCCATGCGGAAACTGGCGCTGTGCGGCGACGCCGACGCCTGCCTTTACTGGCTTTCGATGCAGGCAAACGTCAAGCCGGCGCTGCCGCCGCAGCGTCTTGCCGCGGCGGAAAAAACGCTTGCAGAGTTGGGGCTTTTGGGCAAGCCGCTCAAGCGTGAAGAGCGTCCGGAATATTCGCAGCAGGCAGTCGTGGATCACATCGAGCACGACACGCGGTTTTCCGCGCTGCTCGGCGAGGTGCAGCGGACGCTGGGGCGCATCCTCTCCACCGAGGAGACGAAGTGCCTGCTTGCCATTCACGATTATCTGCGGCTGCCTGACGACGTGGTCAGCGTGCTCGTCACGTACTGCGTTGACCGCAACCGCCGCCGCAACCTCGGCATGCCGAGCATGCGGACGATTGAAAAAGAGGCGTATGCGTGGGCGGACGCCGGCATCGACACGTTTGAGGCGGCTGCCGATCATATGCAGCAGATGCTGCGCCGCAACAGCCGGGAAGGGCAGATCTGCCGCGTTTTGCAGATCTCCGGCAGAAACCTGACTGCCGCCGAGCAGAAATACGTTTCGCAGTGGATCGAATGGGGATTCCCCGATGAAACGATCGCGCTGGCATACGAAAAAACGTGTCTCAATACCGGCGGACTGAAATGGGCATATCTTAACTCCATTTTGTCGCGCTGGCAGGCAAAGGGCTTTTTGACCGTGCGCGACGTCCGCGCCGGCGACGGCGCTGCGCCGCAGCGCATGACGCCTGCCAAGGGCAAGTTCACACCGATGAACGACGCCGTGATTTCCAAACTGGAGCGCGACGCGCGTAAAAAACTGCTGACCGAAGGGAGCGAGAACGGATGATCTATCCCGAAACCGTCCTGCGCCGCGCCAAAGCGCGGCTGGAGCAGGCCAACCGCGCCGCCCAAGCCGCAGTTGATGAGATCTATGAAAAGTATCCGCGTCTGCGCGAGATCGATATGGAACTGCAAAAGTCCATGGCGCAGGTCGTTGCGGCGACGTTTGCCGGCGGCGACGTGGAAAGCGCCGTGCGCGAGGCAAAGCGGCGCAATCTCGCTTTGCAGGAGGAACGGAGCTGGCTGCTGCAGGCGAACGATTTAGAGGAGAGCGACCTTGACGCAAACGGCGTCTGCCCCGACTGCGGCGGCACGGGCTATATCGGTGAGCGGATGTGCTCCTGCCTGCGCGAACTTTGCCGCCAGGAGCAGAAAAAAGAACTCTCGTCCCTGCTCGCCGGCAAAGAATCGTTCGAGAGTTTCAATCTGGAGTATTATCCCGCGGAAACAGATCCGCGGCTCGGCACGTCACCGCGCCGCTGGATGGCGCATGTGTTTGCGCGGTGCCGCGAATATGCCGATACGTTTTCCGTACAGTCGCCGTCGCTGCTGTTTTCGGGCGGCACGGGACTCGGCAAGACGTTTCTTTCCGCCTGTATTGCGCGGCAGGTTGCGGAAATGGGTTTCGGCGTGGTCTATGAGACAGTTATCACCGTGCTGCGCGACTTTGAAAAGGCAAAGTTCGGCGGCGAGAACGACGATACGGCAACGAGAAAGTATCTTTCCTGCGATCTTTTGATCCTTGACGATCTCGGCACGGAGATGCTCACGCCGTTCGCGCAGTCGGCGCTGTATCAGATCGTCAATGCGCGGCTGATTGCCGGACTTCCGACGATCATTTCCACGAACCTTTCGCCGAGCGAGATCTCGTCCACCTATCTGCCGCAGACGACCTCGCGCCTGCTCGGAACGTACGAGCTTTTGCAGTTCTACGGCGATGACATCCGCATGATGAAATAAGCAAAAAAGAACCTCGCAGTTAAAAAACTGCGAGGTTCTTTTTTTGCTGTTTACTCCACCGCTGCGCCGTTTTCTCTCAGACGCTGACGGACGCGCTGCACGTCCACCGTGTGCGTATTCGTTTTGGTTTCGTGCGCCACGGCGACCGCCGTGCCGGCGGCTTCGCCGAGGGTGGCGCAGATCGGCATGATCCGAATGGACGCCTGCGCTTCGTGCGTTGTGGAAATGCACCGTCCGGCAACGAGCAGGTTATCGTATTCCTTCGGCAGCAGCGAACGGTAGGGAATCGTGTAATATTCGCCGGGGCTGAAGCGATGGTGCGACGTGCCTGCGCCTTCGGGATTATGGATATCCACGTCGTAATTGCCGAGCGCAATGGCATCGTCAAATACGGTCAGGTTTTTCAGCTCTTCCACCGTGAGGACATGTTCGCCTTTGAGTTTGCGGCTTTCGCGGATGCCGATCTCCGTTGCGATGGAAACGAGCGTGCTGTGTGCAAATGCCGGCGAGTTTTCCTTGAGAAAGTTCACCATCTCGACGACCTGCTGCCGTGCGAGCATCTCCGCACGGGTGACGTCCAACACGTCCGTCGGGTCGTGCTTGATAATGCGCGTCGTGTTAAACTGCACCACGCCTTCACCGATATCGAAAAAGACCAGAATGTTCTCACGCGGATTTTTGATTTTGCCCTCTGCTTGGAACTGCCGATACAGCGCTTCGATTTCGGCGCGTCCGGCTTTGAAGCCGTCGGTATCCACGCCGCACATACGGAAGCAGACGGTCATCGGCTGGCAGAGTCCGTCGCTTTCGCGTCCGAGCCGGAAGTCGCAGCCGGCAAGCGCGAACAGGTTGCCGTCGCCCGTGGCGTCGATAAAGAAATCCGCGTCGATCGTTACGAGTTTGGAAAGCGCCGCTACGTCCACGCTTTTCAGTTTGCGTCCCTCGGTATGCACGCCGCAGACGGTCGAATGCAAAAGCACGTCCACGCCGTAGGCGGTCACCATATCGTCCAGCACGACCTTGAAGAACTCCGGCTTGAACTTCATGTCCGTGCTTGCCGGATCGTATGCCTTGCCGCGCTGCACCATTTCGGTGAAAATGCCTTTGGAAAGGAATTTCTTTTCGCCGTCTTTTTCGGTCCAGTATGCCATAAACGGAAAGACCAAATTGTTGGTGATCGCGCCGCCGAGCGTGCCGGATTTTTCGATCAGCAGAACGCTGAGCCCTTCTTTTGCACCGGCAATCGCCGCCGCGACGCCGGTCAAACCGCCGCCGGCAACAATCAAATCGTAGTGTTTCATCTTCGTTCCTCCGTCAGTCAAAGTGATCCATCATTTGAAGTACGCGGCGTGCGGACGCCAGTACCATGCTGCGGTCCAGTTTTCCCTTTGCAATGAGATCTTCCAAATTGTATTGCTTGGCGGCGTCGAAATGCAGTCCGCGTGTGAAGCGGCTGACCAGTTCCGGCATCTTTACGTCATTGCCGGCGGCAAGCTCGTCCTCAATATTCTCATAGGTGCGCCAGTCGGTGATGACCAGCCCCCGATAGCCCCACTTGCCGCGAAGGATGCCGGTGATCGCCTCCCAGTTCGCGCTCATATGCACGCCGTTGACCGGGTTATAGGCGGTCATCAGCAACCACGGATCGGCTTCTTTGACTGCAATTTCAAACGGTTTGAGGTACAGCTCGCGCAGCGCACGTTTGGAAACGCGGCTGTCGGCAACGCGGCGCCATTGCTCGCGGTTATTGCAGCAGAAGTGCTTGATCGTTGCCCCGACCTTTTCCGATTGCGTGCCGCGAATGACGGCGGCGGCGCAGCGTCCGGCGCAGAGCGGATCTTCCGAATAGTATTCAAAGTTGCGCCCGGTCAGGGGACTGCGGTGCAGGTTCACGCCTGGCGAAAGCCAAATGCCGATATTATTTTCGCGGCTTTCGCGCGCGACTGCCGCGCCCTCCTTGGCGATCAGCGCCGGATCCCACGTCTGCGCCATCACGCTTTCGCAGGGGAAGAACGTCGGGCTGACGCCGCGCCCTTCGCGGATGCGCAGACCGGCAGGACCGTCCGCCGTCGGCACAAGCGGAATGAGCCGCTTGTCCTCGCGCTCGTAGCGCGGCGGCACGCCGATGCCGGTGGTGTTGGACGGGTTCATGATCGGGTGTCCGTAGAGCAGCTCCGCCAGATCGCGCGGCGTGAGCGTTGTCATAAATTCATCGAGCCGATCTTCCGCCAGCGCCTCGGCAAAGGTCAGCGGTTTTTCGGACGGCTCGGCGGTAAGCGTATAGCCGACCGGCTTGTGTTTTTTCGGCTTTGCCGCAGGCAGCGGCTCGTATTCGCCGCTTGCCGTCAAGCGTTTCGCCAGCGCACGCGGCGCCATATAATCGTTGCAGCGCAGGGTGATTTCGTCGTTTTTCAGTTCAAAGCGGAAGCATTCCGCCGCCTCGCGCACGTTGTTACCGAGCAGCACGGCGTACTCGCCGCGCTCCAAGACGAAGCAGTCTTTTTGCAGTTTGCCGAGATCGTCGTAGGAAGCAAAGTCCCAAAGATCAAAGCGGAGCGTAACGGTTTGAACTTCATTCGGCGCCAGCGTGCGCGTTTTTGCAAATGCACACAGCACACGCGCCGCCTTTCCGAGTTTGCCCTGCGGCGCGGAAAGATAGAGCTGCACAACCTCGCGTCCGGCGCGTTTGCCGGTGTTTTGCACCGCCACCTTGACGATGACGGTATGACCGCGCCGCGCCGCGCTTTGGCACGAAACGGCAAACGTCGTATAGGTCAGTCCGAAACCGAACGGATAGACGACCTTTTCCGGCGCGAACGTTTCAAACCAGCGATAGCCGACGAAGATATCCTCGGTGTAGTCCACGTGGTCTTCATAAGCCGAAAAATCCGCCGTAGAGGGCCAATCCGTGAGTTTTTCGGCGAGCGTGTGCTGCAATCTGCCGCCCGGCGCGGCTTTGCCCAGCAGAAGATTGACAAGGGCAGTGCCTGCCATGCCGCCGCCGTAGAGCGAATAGAGCAGCGCGCCGACCTTTTTCTCATCGCGGTATTCGGTAACAGACACCGGGCCGCAGACGTTCAGCACGACGACGACGTGCGCAAAGTCCTTACACAGACGGGCAAGCAGTTCGCGCTCGCCGTCCTGCAAGTCAAAGTCACCTTTGCCGCCTAAACGGTCGCCGCCCTGATCGCCCTCGCGGGAATAGCGCGACACGCAGAAAATCGCCGTGCCGCCGAACTGTACTGCGCGGCGATAGAGCGCCTCCGGCAGTTCGGGCATGGATGCCGAGCCGCTGTCCGCGTGCGCTTCGCCGCTTTCCGTGCGCCGCGCAAGCTCCGCCTGCGCATATTC
Organism: Oscillospiraceae bacterium; assembly: GCA_017444195.1. Classification (GTDB taxonomy): domain Bacteria; phylum Bacillota; class Clostridia; order Oscillospirales; family Oscillospiraceae; genus RGIG3566. The sequence continues at coordinate 2,757 of JAFSXE010000101.1, read as the reverse complement.
CGCCGTTTCGGCAAAATACGAGATCTCGCCGCGCTTTGCGGCGTCCGTCAGCGCATCGTGCAGCGAAATGAGCCGATTGCTGTACACTCTGCCGCTGCCACCGCCGCCGAAGAGAAAATCACCGACGCCGGTGCCGAACAGACTGACTTTTGCGCCGCGCGGCAAGGGGAGCGTCCCGTCGTTTTTCAGCAGGACGGTGCCTTCCTCCGCAGCGCGAAGCGAAATCGCCCAATGGGCGTTGCTGCCGGTAACCATCCGTCCGCCGCGTCCGAGCGGACAGACGGGCTGATAGAGGAATCTCGCATGTCGATTCATCAAACAAAATCTCCTTTTAATCGCTCACGTCCACGTCAAGCGTAATGTGAATATTATAGTCGGGGTATTTTTCCGCAAGCGCCTGACGCATGGCTTCCACCGCAGCGGCGCGATCCTTCACGGAAAAGTCCATCACCACGTCAAAGCGAATCTGCTTCTTTTCTACATCGGCATAAAAACCGTGGAACTGCAAAACGCCTTCCTGCGCCACCACAAAGCTGCGCACGTTTTCGCGGATCTCAGCCGTGGCGTGGTCGCCGTTGTTGGCGGCGTAGATGCCTACTGCGCCGAGAATCACACCGTGCGCCTCGTAGACTGCCGCTTGAAGTTTGCGCGTCAGTTCGTCGATCTCCAGCGCGGTCATCGCGTCGTCCACTTCGACATGGACGAGCGCGACGTTCTTTTCCGGACCGTAGTTGTTGATCAGCAGATCGTAAACACCGTGAACTTCCGGCTCTTGCAGAATGGTCTGTTTGATGGCGGCGGACAGTTCACCGTCCACGCGCGCGCCGAGCATATCGCTCACCGCGTCGGAGATCATCTCAATGCCGGATTTAATGATGAAGATGCTGATCATCGCGCCGACCCACGCTTCTAAATTGATCGAAAACAGCAGGTAGATCGCGGCGGAGGCCAGCACGGAAGCGGAGAGGATCGCATCGTGGGACGCGTCCTCGCCGGACGCGACGAGCGCGCCGGAACTGACCTGTTTGCCCTTCTTTTTGACGTAGGCGCCGAGTATGAGTTTCGCGGCGATGGCGATTGCCAACAGGATCAGCGAAAGCGGCGCATAGTCCACCGCCTCGGGCGTGAGAATCTTCTTCACGCTGTCCACCAGTGCGGTTAGGCCTGCGTAAAGCACGATCGCCGAAACGATCAGCGCGCTCATGTATTCGATTCTGCCGTAGCCGAGCGGATGCTTTTTATCGGGCGCACGGCCGGCAAGTTTCGTGCCGAGGATCGTGATGATGCTCGAAAGTGCGTCGGAGAGGTTGTTCACCGCGTCGGAGATGACCGCCACGGAGTTTGCCGCCATGCCGATGGCGGCTTTCGTTGCCGCCAGCAGCAGATTGGTGGCGATGCCGATCACACTCGTTCGGATAATGACTTTTTCCCGCGGCGCGGCAGTCGTTTTCGTCATAAGAGGCACTCCTTACTTTTGCAGTTTGTTGTCTACCACGTCGCGCAGGAGTTTGGTGAAGTCTGCCTTGCTCATCGCGCCGAGGTCGCCGTCCGTGCGGTGACGCGGCGAAACGGTGGCGTTTTCGATGTCGCGGTCGCCGACGACGACCATATACGGCACCTTTTCCATCTGCGCATCGCGGATCTTCTTGCCGATCTTCTCGTTGCGCTCGTCCACCACGACGCGGAAGCCCGCTTCGCGCAGCTCATCGGCATAGGCAAAGCAGTAGTCGTTGGCGCGGTCGGTGACGGGCAGAAGTTTGACCTGCACGGGTGCGAGCCACGTCGGGAACGCACCCATCGTCTCTTCGATCAGATACGCCATGAAGCGGTCGAGCGAGCCGAGAATGGCGCGGTGCAGCACGACGGGCGTCTTTTCGCTGCCGTCGGCGTCGATGTATTTCAGGTTGAACTTCATCGGCAGGCAGAAGTCAAGCTGGCAGGTCGAGAGCGTGTACTCCGCACCGACGGCGGGCACCACGTTCACGTCCAGCTTGGGGCCGTAGAACGCCGCCTCGCCGATCTCCTCGGTGAAGTCGAGACCGAGCTCGACGAGCACCTCACGCAGGGCGCTTTCGGCGGCGTCCCACATCGCGTCGTCGGGGTGGTACTTCTCCGTGTCCTTGGGGTCGCGGAGCGACAGGACGCAGCGGTAGTCCGTGATGCCGAAATCCCGGTAGGTCTCGAAGATCAGGTCGCAGACCCTGGCGACCTCGCCCTTGATCTGCTCGGGCGTGACGAACAGGTGCGCGTCGTTCTGGCAGAAGTGCCTGCCGCGCTCGATGCCCTTGAGCGTGCCGGACGCCTCGTAGCGGAAGTCGTGCGCGATCTCGCCGATGCGGATGGGCAGGTCGCGGTAGGAGTGCGGACGGTTCGCGTAGATGCGCATATGGTGCGGGCAGTTCATCGGGCGCAGGACGTACATCTCGTCCTCGACCTCCATCGCGGGGAACATATTCTGCTGATAGTGCTCCCAGTGCCCCGAGGTCTTGTACAGCTCGACCGTGCCGACGCAGGGCGTGAGGACGTGCTGGTAGCCGAGCTTGAGTTCCTTATCGCGGATATAGTTTTCGAGGATGCGCCAGACGGTGTAGCCCTTGGGCAGGAACATTGGCATCCCGCGCCCGACCAGCTCGTCGGTCATGAACAGTCCCAGCTCGCGCCCGAGCTTGCGGTGGTCGCGCGCCTTGGCCTCCTCGAGCTTTTGCAGGTACTCGTCGAGCTGCTCCTTCTTCGGGAACGCGACGCCGTAGATGCGCT
>JAFSXE010000100.1 GCA_017444195.1 Oscillospiraceae bacterium | reverse complement strand
GTCCTTGTGCCCCTGCCAAAGAAAAGAGATTCGGTCATAGACCGAATCTCTTTTCTTTGTTGGGTTTATGCACAAGGACTTGAAAGAAGCTCCAAAGGCGGCGAGCATCATGCGAAGCCGGCTTTGGGAGCAACGCTCCGGTGGAGCGTTGCGATAGCGCCTGTCAAGTCCGCGCCGATATATATTTACACTATTTCATTTTTCTGCTATACTGGTGAAAAATCCAAGTTTACGGGAGACGCTTATGAAAAAGATAATTCTGCTCGTTTGCATTGTTATCCTTGCCGCGCTTCTTGCCCTCTTTGCGCCGCGTATCGTTGCGTGGCTGTTTTCCTCGCAGTATAATGCCAACGGTGTCAGCCATTTTCTGGTGATTACCATCGACAAGGATCAGCCGAAAACGTATGTCGGAAAACTGGAAGATCACGACGTCTACCTTGAGGGATTGTCGGCGGACGAAACGGTCTTTCGCTCCGTCAACGCGGAAAACATAACGCTGGAAGAAGCGTTTGCAAAAAACTTGGTATCCATCGGCGACTGGCGAAAGTATGCGTGAAAGGTCAAGGCGGACGGTGATACCGAAATTCTGCAATTTGAGAACTATGAGATCGCCGTCACGGACAGCGACTGCATTATCCGCCCGTTAAGCAGATACTCCGGTTTTAATCTATTTTTCAGGAGGCGCGTATGAAAAAGGTTTTATTGATTGTCGGAATTACAGCATTTGTCGTTTGCGGCGTGCTGCTGCTTCTTGCCGCATTCAATCTGCTCTCTTTCCGCACCGTCATGGACGGCTCGGCGGATCTTTATCAAAAGTTGCAGAGCCGCGCGACACGCAATCTAATTTTGGGCATCGTGTTTGCGGTGATCGGCGCGGTGTGTATAATCCTTCGCGCCAAAATCTAACTTTTTTGCAAAAAAGCAGCCGTTCGAAATGATCGAACGGCTGCTTTTCTTTACGGCTCTTTGGCAAACCGCGCTTTCACCGCGTCGATGAACGCCTCCTCCGCCGTTGGCAGCGGACGGCCTTTTCGCCAAACGAAAAGATAGTCCACGCTGTGTCCCTCACCTGTCAATTCCTTGGCAACAAGCGAACGGTTCGGCACATAGGCAGTTCGCGGAAACAGACTGATACCGAGATTTCTGCCTGCCAGCGCCGCCGCGTCAAGGTAACTGTCCATTTCACAGAGGATCTTCGGCTCGCTCCGAATTTCCCGAAACCATTTATAGATCATCTCAATCGTCGCTCGACGGCTCGGCACGATCAAAGGCTCGTTTTTGAGGTCGGCAATATCAATCGCATTGCCGGTCTTTTGGGCAAGCGGATGGTCCTTGCTCAAAAAGGCGACGATTTTTTCACGTCCGACAGAAAAAGCGTTGAGCAGCTGCTGATCATACGGCGCAGTGATCACGGCGAGGCTGATCAGTCCGCTGCGCAGTTTGTCGATCAGATCATCGCTGCTACCGTCGAGAATGCGAAAACGCACCTTGGGATGCGCGCGGTTGAACGCCACGAACCACTCCGCCGCGATGTCGGGCGCCATGCCTTCAACCAGCCCGATCGAAATCGTGCCGGTCATACCCTGACTCATCGAAAGAATCTCGTCCTCAGCCTTTTGGGAAAGGCTGAGGATTTCTTTTGCCCTTCGATAGAGAAGCTGCCCCGACTCCGTCAATTCCAGCCGCCGCTTGCCGCGCAGAAACAGCGTTGTCCGCAGTTCGTCCTCCAAATGCTTCATTTGGCTGCTTAAGGGCGGCTGCGAAAGATTCAGCCGCTCCGCCGCCTTGGTGATATTCAGTTCCTCCGCAACGGCAACAAAGTACGATAGCGTCCGTAAATCCATAGCAATCTCCTATCATATCTTTTCCATATGGTAACACGTATATTATATGTATTTCCTTTTAGAATTGCAAGCGTTTATAATAAGGCATCATTTTTTTAGAAAGAAGGAATTGTTATGCGCAACATACCGGAAACGTTCGGATCGCTCGTCTTTGATGACAGAGTGATGAAAAGCATGCTCTCTGCGGAAGTGTATCAATCGCTGAAGCAGACGATCGACGAGGGGGCGAAGCTCAATCTCAACGTTGCCAATGCGGTTGCGCAGGCAATGAAGCAGTGGGCGGTTTCCAAAGGCGCCACACACTATACGCACTGGTTCCAACCGCTGACGGGCATCACGGCGGAAAAGCATGAAAGTTTCATCTCCCCGTCGCCGGACGGCGGCGTGATCATGGACTTCTCCGGCAAGGAACTGGTCAAGGGTGAGCCGGACGCGTCGTCCTTCCCGTCGGGCGGTTTACGGGCGACGTTTGAGGCGCGCGGCTATACGGCATGGGACCCGACGTCCTATGCGTTCATCAAGGATAACACGCTCTGCATCCCCACGGCGTTCTGCGCTTACTCCGGCGAGGCGCTGGACAAGAAAACGCCGCTGCTGCGCTCGATGGAAGCGTTGAGTCGGCAGGCGGTGCGTGTGCTGCACCTGTTCGGCAACGACGAAGTCAAAAGCGTCAAGGCGATGGTCGGCGCGGAGCAGGAATATTTCCTCATTCCGCAGG
>JAFSXE010000099.1 GCA_017444195.1 Oscillospiraceae bacterium | reverse complement strand
TAATTTCTGTAAAAACGTCACGGGGAATCCCTCCGAAAATCTGTCATATTTCGCAGAGAGTATACCATAATATAGAGAAAAAATCAACGATGAAAACACTTTACTTTTCGGCTGCTTTGCTTTACAATAGGGGAAATATTCGGAGGTGCGGACATGATTATAACGGTATGCTTAAATCCGGCGCTCGACAAGACGCTGACGGTGGAGCGTGTGAACGTCGGCGGTGTGAACCGTGTGGTTTCCTCGCGGCTGGATGCCGGAGGCAAGGCGATCAACGTTTCCAAAATGGTGAAAAACCTCGGCGGTGAAACGCTGGCGCTCGGTATTGTCGGCGGCGAAACCGGCGCCTATTTGCAGGCACAGCTGGATTCGATGGGTATCGCGCACGATTTTGTCATGACACACACCCCGACGAGAACGAACTACAAAATCGACAACCGCACGCTGCGGAAAACAACGGACTTTAACGAGCCGGGTGAGCCGGTTTCCGAAGAGGTGCTGGAGCAGGTTTGGCAGAAGATTGCGTCCGCTGCCAAACCGGGGGACATGGTTGCGTTTTCCGGCACCAATCCGCCGGGCACGCGGGACGACCTCTTGGCAGGGTGGGTGCGGAAACTGCTGGATAGCGGTATTCGCGTCAGCCTGGATACGGTGGGCGAATCCATGCGTCTCGGCATTGCCGAGCATCCGACGATCATCAAGCCCAATCAAGCGGAACTTTCCGATTTGTTCGGGCGAGATCTGCATTATACGCGTGATATTATCGCAGTAGCGCGTCAGGTGGCGCAGCAGGGTGTGGAATACGTTGTGGTAACGCTTGGTGCGTCCGGTGCGATTTTCGTTACGAAAAGCGAAGTGCTTTACGGGCACGGTTTGGAAGTTCCCGTCGGCAGTACGGTCGGTGCTGGCGATGCGACGCTCGGCTCCATTCTCTATGATATGCAGCGCGGACTGCCGTGGGAGGAAACGGCGCGGCGGAGCATAGCCGCAGGTGCGGCAAAGGTGATGTGCGAGGGCTCGCAAACGCCGCTCTGCACACAGATGGAAGAACTGATCGACAAAGTTATGATCGAAAAATTGTAAAGAAAAACGGTCTGCTGAAGCAGACCGTTTTTTCATAATAGGGACAGGCGGCATGGGAATATACTTCCTCGGAGGTGTAGCCATGTTTTCTGTTGCGATACTACTGATGCTCGGCGCAATGACGTATGCGCTGCGGCTTTCCGGACCGGGCGGCTCGTTCCCGAAGCCGCTGTCGGCAGAGGAGGAGCAGCACTACCTGGAACTTGCTGCGCAGGGCGATATCGAGGCAAGAAATATCCTGATCGAGCGAAATTTGCGCTTGGTGGCGCATATTATGAAAAAATACTACACACAGGCGGATGATCAAGAAGACTTAATTTCCATCGGCACAATAGGGCTGATCAAGGGCATTACGACGTTTGACCATACAAAGGGGGCGCGGCTTGCAACGTATGCCGCACGCTGCGTGGAAAATGAGATCCTCATGCATTTTCGCCGCCAGCGGCGCACGGCAAACGACGTTTCTCTTTCGGAGTACATTGAAACGGGGAAGGATGGCAGTGCGCTGTCGCTAATGGACGTTGTCTGCTGCGAGGAAGACCTGTTTGAAAATCTCTCCAACCGCGAGTTGTACGCAAATCTGTACCACGCGATGGATACCGTGCTTTCCGAACGAGAGCGCGAGATTTTGTCGCTGCGCTACGGCGTGGGCGGCGCCAACCCCTTGACACAGCGCGAAGTGGCGCAAAAGTGCGGCATTTCACGCTCCTACGTCAGCCGAATTGAAAAGAAAGCGCTGAAAAAACTGCAGCGTGCCATCTCAAACGGCGAGAACTGAACTGCACAGGAACGGGTGTTTCTTGCACGGGCGCGGGGCATCTACGCCGACGATCTGCAGGAATACATGCTGCATCTTGCTTGCATTTGCGCCTTTTGTGCGGTATAATCGCCGTGAAAAGAGGCGAAGATATGCATTTTTGGAAGCATTTTCGGACGATCACGCATCATCGTCATCTGGTGATGATCGGCTGCTTTCGCATGGGACTTTTATGGCAGGGACTGACGCACGACCTTTCCAAATACAGCCCGACGGAGTTTTTAAACGGCGCGAAGTACTATCAGGGAAACCGCAGCCCCAACGTTGCCGAGCGTGCAGATAAGGGATACTCTGAAGCGTGGATGCATCACAAGGGACACAATCGTCACCACTATGAATACTGGACAGATCTGACGCCGGACCGCGTTTACGGTCCGATTGAAGTGCCGCTTCGCTACGTTGCGGAGATGGTAGCCGATCGCATTGCCGCCTGTAAAACGTATTTGGGCAAGGACTACTATCCGGGCAGCGAGTTGGATTATCTCAACCGCGCCACGGAAACGCACCTGATGCATCCGAATACCGTCGCGCTGCTGCGCGGCCTTTTGGAGCGTCTGCGCGACGAGGGAGAAGCGAAAACCTTCGCCTATTTGCGAAAACTGCTGAAAGAAGAAAAAGCGAAACCGCCTTTACAAAAGTAAAGGCGGTTTCGTCCTTCAGAGAACGATGTACTGATCCAGATAGAAGAACGCGATCATTGCCGCCGCTGCCAAAACAACGGACAGAATGAAGGCAATCAAGTTGAACCGATTGCCGCGACGGATTTCGCGCTGCATCTGCTCTTCGGTTAACGGTTGGCGCATCGGTTTTTCCTCCCTCTTTTGTTGTCGCGTTTTGATTGTAAAACGCACAGGGGGAGAAAATCCATCGAAACACGTTTGACGATCAGTTTTCTTTTAATTCCAGCGCACGGTCATACGCGGCGGCAACGGCATCCATTGCGGCGGCGCGGAAGCCGTCCGCTTCTAAGGCATGGATACCGGCGATCGTTGTGCCGCCGGGACTGCATACGGCGTTTTTCAGCGCTGCCGGGTCGCCCTTTTCCAGCACCATTTTCGCCGCACCGAGGGCGGTCTGCGCGGCAAAGGTCGTTGCCTGTTCGCGTGTTAAGCCGCATTCCACGCCGCCGTCGGCAAGCGCTTCAATAAACAGATAGACGAACGCCGGACCGCTGCCGGAAAGCGCACACCCGGCGTCGATTTTCGTTTCGGGCAGGGAAGTGAGTCTGCCGGCTTTTTGCATCAGCGAAAGAAAGTCCTCAATCTGCGCCGGGGATACGTCGCTTCCTGCGCTGTAGAGGATCATGCCTTCCCCGACTGCGGCGGGCGTGTTGGGCATGATGCGGATGATCGGGCAGGAAACGCCGTGCGGTGCAAGCATTGCGCGAATGGCGTCGGTTTCGATGCCTGCTGCCATCGTCACCAGCACGACAGAGGCATTTTCTTTCAGCGCCGGTGCGATTTCCGCAACGGCTGCGCCCAGCACCTGCGGCTTCACGCCGAGGAACAGGAAACGCGAAGTACGCGCAAGGTCGGTTGCGCTCAAAACCGTAGCGCCGTATTCCTGCGCGATTGCCTGCGTCTTTGCGCCGTCGTGATCGCAGACGGCGATTTTCTCACCGCCGACGGCTGCGCAGGCGCAGCGCGCAAGCGTGCCGCCCATATTGCCGCAGCCGAGAAAACCGGCAAAATAACTCATGATGCTTCCTCCTATCAGCGAATCTGACCGTTTCCGGTCACAACGTATTTGTACGAGGTCAGCGCGGCAAGCCCCATCGGACCGCGCGCGTGCAGCTTCTGCGTGGAAATGCCGATCTCGCAGCCAAAACCGAATTCGCCGCCGTCGGTAAAGCGCGTCGAGGCGTTATGGTAAACCGCGGCGCTGTCAACGCGCTGCAAGAACGCCCGGGCGGCTGCGACGCTTTCCGTTACGATCGCGTCGCTGTGATGCGTGGAATGCGCGGCAATGTGACCGATGGCTTGCTCCAAATCATCCACGACCTTAACGGCGAGGATGTAATCCAAGAACTCCGTATCAAAGTCCGTGTCCGAAGCGGCGGTACCGTGAAGGTACGGCGCGGCGGACGGATCGACGCGAAATTCTACGGGATGTTCGCCGCCCGATAGTTCCTTTTCCAGCATCGGCAGGAACGCGGACGCAATATCCTTATGCACAAGGCAGACCTCCGCCGCATTGCAGACGGAAGGACGCGACGTTTTGGCGTTCTTCACGATGGCGACTGCCTTGCTCAAATCAGCATCCTTGTCTACGTAAATATGGCAGATACCCGTGCCCGTTTCGATGCACGGCACACGCGAGTTTTCTACGCAATGGCGAATCAGACCCTTGCCGCCGCGCGGAATCAGCACGTCCAAAAGTCCGACTGCCGTCATCATCTCCGCTGCGCCGGCGCGCGAATTATCATCGAGAATATTGACGGCGTTTTCCAAGTTCTCTTTGCGCAGCACGTCCTTGATGGCGCTGACGATTGCGCACGAGGTACGAAACGCCTCTTTGCCGCTTTTCAGCACGCAGGCGTTGCCGCTTTTCAGGCACAGCGCCGCCGCATCGGACGTGACGTTCGGGCGGCTTTCATAGATCATGCCGACCGTGCCGAGCGGCACGGAAATCTTGCGGATATGAAGTCCGTTCGGCGCGGTGAAGCTGTCCAGTTCAATGCCGACGGGATCGGGCAGTTTGGCAACGTCGCGCACGCCGTCCGCCATGGCGCGGACGCGCGACGGGGTGAGCGTCAGGCGGTCGAGCATGACTTCGCCGAGCGTGTCCTTTGCAGCTGCCGTGTCTTGCGCATTGGCGGCAAGGATGGTATCTTCCGCTTGCTCCAGCGCATCGGCGCAGGCGAGCAGCAGTTCGTTTTTCTGCTCCGTTGTCAAAAGTGCAAGCTGCGGCGCGGCGCTTTTGGCGCGGAGCAGGATTTCACGGGTGGTTGCCATATCGGTTACCTCCGGGCAAGAAATTTCGTGCAGGCGCAGGGGCGGTTTTCCAGCAGATCGTAAAGGATCTCCGGCGTTTCGCCGTTGGCGATGACCATCTCGCAGCCGCTTTCCGTTGCGATCTTCGCGGCGCACAGTTTCGTTTTCATGCCGCCGGTGCCGAGCATGCTGCCGGCTCCCTCGGCGATGGTTTCCAATTCGGCGGCGATTTGCGATACCTCGGCAATCAGTTTGGCGTCGCTGTGCTTGCGCGGATCTTTGTCAAACAGACCGTCGATGTCGGAAAAGAGCACCAGAAGATCCGCCTTGACGCTTGCGGCAACGAGTGCGGAGAGCGTATCGTTGTCGCCGATGCTGAACTCCTCGGTTGCAACGGTATCGTTTTCATTGATGATCGGCAGTACGCCCATTTCCAGCAGACACGCCATCGTGTTGGAAAAGTTCGCGTGCCGGTCGTCGTGCGAGAAGTCCGACGTAGTCAGAAGGATCTGCGCAACGGTATGATTATACTGCCCGAACGCCTTGCCGTAGGTGTTCATCAGTTCGCACTGACCGACGGCGGCGGTCGCCTGCTTGGCGGCGATTTCCGTGGGGCGCTCGCGCAGATTCAGCATGCCGATGCCGGTGGCAACGGCGCCCGAAGAAACGAGAATGACCTCATGCCCCATATTCTTAACGTCGCTGAGGACACGGCAGAGCCGCTCCATGTGGCGCAGGTTCAGATGACCGGTGGCATAGGCAAGTGTGGACGTTCCGACTTTAACAACGATTTTCACGGCGCGAAGCACCTCTGTTCTTTAGAATTGCCAAAAGTGTACCACATTTTTTGCGCCGATGCAAGATGACGGGAAAAAAAGATAGACTTATACGGGAAAGAATGGTAATATAAATTTGTAAAAAGGGGGGATCGTATGGAAAGCGTAAAGGAATTCCAATGTCCGGCGTGCGGCGCGGCGCTTGCGTTCGTCCCCGGCACGCAAGAGGTCCACTGCGATCACTGCGGCAAGGATGTGCCTGTTTCGATTTTGCAGACGCAGCAGCAGGAGGCGGAAAGCAGGGGTTTCGACTGGGGCGACTATAAACGAAATCTCGACGGTGAACATCTAACGAACACCAATATTTATAACTGCCAATCCTGCGGCGCGATCATCGAAACGGACGCAACGACGGCGGCGACAAAGTGCCCTTACTGCGACAGCAACGTGGTGCTGACCGACCGACTGAGCGGCAGCTTGCGCCCGAATGCCGTCATCCCGTTCCAGATCAAAGCGTCGGAGCTTCCCGGAATCGTCAAGGCATTTTATAAAGGGAAAAAACTGCTGCCGACGAATTTCTTCAACAGTGCGAAGATCAGCAAAACGCTGGGCGTCTATGTTCCGTTTTGGCTGTATAACTGCCGCCTGCAAGGCGCGGTCAACCTCAACGGCACGATCGTTACGCACTATTCCGATAAGGATTACGACTATACCTCAACAAGTCATTATCTTTTGGCGCGCGAGGGCGAGATGGCTTTCCAACATGTTCCGGTGGACGCCAGCGTCAAAATGGATAACAACTTGATGGATTCGATTGAGCCGTTTGATTTCAGCAAGATGGTGGCGTTCAACGACGCCTACCTCGCCGGCTACGTCGCCGACCATTTTGACAGTGATCCCGATGCGGAGCTTCCGCGCGCCGATGCGCGTATGCGCAACAGCGTCAGCCAGATGTTCGCCGGTGCGGAGTCCGGCTACACGTCCGTTTCGGTGCGGAACAACGCCATGAAGATGGTAGACGCCGCCGTACAGTATGTGCTGCTTCCGGTCTATCTGCTGCATTGCGAGTATAACGGCAAAATGTACCAATACGCAATCAACGGGCAGACGGGGAAGATCGTCGGCGAGCTGCCGATCAGCAAGGCACAAGCATTTGTCTTTTTTCTCAAGGCGTTTGCCATCGCTGCGGCAATTGCGTTTGCCGTTTGCGTCCTGCTGCAATAAGGAGGGAAGCGGAATGAAAAGAGTAATTGCGCTTCTCTGCGTGCTGGCGGTTTTGGCGGCGCTCTGCTGCTCGACGGTCGTTTTTGCGGACGACGTGCTGAATTTGTCGATCTACCGCGTGAACGACTATGCCGACATTCTGACCGATGAGGAGCAAGATCGGGCAGATGAGCGGTTTGTCGATTTCGCGCAGATCAACCAAGTTGATCTCGTTGCGTGCTTCTTGGAGAAGCTATCGGACAGCTTCACCGATCTGCAGGAGTTCTCGGACTATTTCTTCGAGCATAACCAATTCGGCTACGGCGAGAAGAAGGACGGTATTCTGCTTGTCATCGATCTCGGCAGCAGCAAAATGAAGCTGACGGTCTATGGCGAGGTCAAGAATCGCATTCCCGAAGCGGCATACGATCAAATGACGAGCGCCGTCTTAACGCAGCTCAACAACGACGGTATCAACTATAACACGACGGAGACCTTGCTTTCTGCAGCAAAGGATTACCTCAACAGCCAAACGGATGAGCCAAATGCGATGCCGGATTGGTACCCGGCAAATATCGACGCCTTCCAGCGCACACATGGCGAGAATTTGCCGCTTGTTCGCGACGATGCGGATATTTTCACGCCGGAGCAGGAAGCGGAAATGGTGGAGAAGATCGCCGCAATTCGCACGTCGACCGGCTTTGATCTCGTTGTCTTTACAGATGTCAGCTCGCACGACCTCAGCCGCGGCGTCTACGCGGCGGACTATTATTTCTTCAACGGCTACGGCATGGATGAGGAGTATTCCGGCTCGGTGCTGTTTATCTGCATGGAATCCGGCAACCGCGGCTGGTGGACGGCGGCGACGGGCAAGTGCCAAAGCATTTATACCGAGAGCGTCATCAACTGGCTGGATGATCAGCTGGAGCCCTACATGATCGCCGGCAGAAACAGCGATAACAGCGGCGGCGAGTACGGCATGGGCGTGCTCAACTATCTGGACAACGTTGCGGAGCTGTATGTAACGCCGGATTGGTTCCCGTCCGACCCGCAGTCGTTCATGCCGTTCCATAACGATCCGTCCACACCGCGCGTCGTGGACTACGCCGGACTTTTGACGGCGGAGGAGGAAGCCGCGCTGGAAGCGGAGATCGCCTCGCTACGCGAAAAGTACGACGCGGACTTTGTGATCCTGACGGACACAATGAGCATCTATCGCAGCGGCGCAGCAATGCACGCCGATGAGTTTTACTATTATAACGGCTATGGTGTCGGCGAGGATTTCAAAGGCGTCATCCTCTGTATCTGCCAGCGAAGCCCCGGCGCAAGACCTTTTTACAGCGTGCGAACGCAGGGGTTTGACGGAGATCAGTACGAAAACGAAGAGCGGATGTCCGATCGCCTGGAAGACAGCATCTATCATGAAAATCCGGACGTCTATAAGGGCGCAGAGCGCTTCTTGCACGACGCCGAGCGCATTTGCAAATCGGGCAGAGCGCCGCGGAATATCCACTATAAAGTGCCGATCATTGCGGCGCTGATTGCCGGTTTGATCGCCGGACTTGTCACGGTGCTTTCCCTGCGGGCAAAGATGAAGACCGTTGCGGCAGCGGCGGCTGCGCAGGAATATATCGTGCCCGGCAGCTTCAAGCGGCGCGAGCTCGGCGATATGCTCGTTAATGTCGTGGTGACCAAGACCGCCAAACCCAAGAGCAGCAGCAGCGGCGGTGGCGGCTCGAGTTATTCCGGCAGCTATTCTTCCTCCGGCGGCGGCTCATTCTCCGGCGGCGGACGCAGTTTTTAAGCAGTTAAGAAAACAAATTTGAATAAAAAGGAGCGATTCACATGGGACTCATTAAAGCGGCATTGGGCGCAGCAGGCGGCGTGCTTGCAGATCAGTGGAAAGAATACTTCTACTGTGAAGGTCTTTCGGCGGACACGCTTGCGGTAAAGGGCGCAAAGCGCACCTCCGGACGCTCATCCAACACGAAGGGCAGCGAAAACATCATCACGACAGGATCGGTGATCGCCGTTGCGGACGGACAGTGCGCGCTGATCGTTGATCAAGGCAAGGTTGCGGAAGTCTGCGCCGAGCCGGGCGAATTCGTCTATGACGCCAGCACCGAGCCGACGCTCTTCTGCGGCAATCTCGGCGAGGGCATCAAGAAGTCGTTTGCCGCGATCGGCAAGCGTTTCACCTTCGGCGGCGAGCCGCCCAAGGATCAGCGCATCTACTATTTCAACACCAAGGAAATCATCGGCAACAAGTACGGCACGCCGTCGCCGATTCCGTTCCGTGTCGTCGATCAGCGCGCCGCGCTCGATATCGACATCAGCATCAAGTGCTTCGGCGAATACAGCTACAAACTCGTTGATCCGGTGCTGTTCTATACGAACGTCTGCGGCAACGTGTCCGAGATGTATGCGCGTGACGAGATCGACAGCCAGCTCAAGAGCGAACTTCTGACGCAGCTGCAGCCGGCGTTTGCACGACTGAGCGCGCAGGGCGTGCGTTACAGCGCGCTGCCCGGCTATACCACGGAGCTTTCCGAGGCGCTGAAAGAACTGCTCAGCAAAAAGTGGACGGAATATCGCGGTATTGAGATCGTCCAGTTCGGCGTTTCCTCCGTCAAGGCGGACGAGAAGGACGAGCAGCTCATCCAGGAAATGCAGCGCAATGCGGCGTTTATGGATCCGACGCGCGCGGCGGCGCATCTGACCGGCGCACAGGCGGAAGCCATGCGTATGGCAGCGCAGAACGAGGGCGGCATGGGCGCGATGGGTGCGTTCCTCGGCATGAATATGGCAAACGGCGCAGGCGGCATGAACGCCCAGAACCTCTATGCGATGGGACAGCAGCAGGCAGCGCAGCAGCCGGTGCAGCCTGCGGCAGGTTGGAAGTGCGCGTGCGGCGCGGTGAATACCGGCAAGTTCTGCTCCGAGTGCGGCGCACCGAAGCCCGCAGGCGCGGCGCAGTATCGCTGCAGCAAGTGCGGCTGGGAGCCTGCCGATCCGGCAAATCCCCCGAAGTTCTGCCCGAACTGCGGCGACCCCTTCGGCGAGGACGATAAGAAGTAAGATCAATGAAAACAACCTGTCTGCGATGCAGACAGGTTGTTTTTTTACACTTACGTCAAAAGCATGCGGTCGGTGGTCAGGTTTTTGCCGGACGCTTCTCTAAACGATTGGAGCAGATCGGAAACGGTCAGTCCGCGGCGTTCCTCACCGGAAACGTCGAGAAGAATCTTTCCGTTGTCCATCATAATGGTACGACTGCCGAGTTCCAGCGCGGACTGCATATTGTGCGTGATCATCATGCAGGTCAAATGCCCGTCGCGCACGATTTTTTGCGTCAGCGCCAGTACTTTTTCCGCCGTGCCGGGGTCAAGCGCCGCCGTATGCTCGTCGAGCAGCAGCAGTTTCGGCGGATTGACGGTTGCCATGAGCAGCGTCAGCGCTTGCCGCTGACCGCCGGAGAGCAGTCCCACAGGACTTTTCATGCGGTTTTCCAGTCCCATACCGAGCAGCGAGAGCCGCTCGCGGAAATCCTGTTTATCCGCCTTGGAAAGTCGGCTCAGCCAACCGCCGTGTCCGGCGGCAAGACCGAGATTTTCCTCAATGCTCATATTCGGCGCGCTGCCGCGCATCGGATCTTGGAACAGACGCCCGATCACGCGCGCACGTTCGTGCGCCGGCTGCATTGTGACGTTTTCACCGTCGAGCATGATCGTGCCGCTGTCGGTGAGAAAGTCGCCGCAGATCGCGCCGAAAAGGGTGGATTTACCGGCGCCGTTTGCGCCGATGATCGTGATGAAATCGCCGCTGTTTACGTGCAGCGTCAGATCGTTCAGCGCCTTTTTGGCGTCCTCCGTGCCGGGGTTGAACGTCTTGGAGATATGGTCTAATTTCAGCATCTCAGACCGCCTCCTTTTGCGTTTTTGCCGTCATTCTTCGCCGCAGTACCGGGATCTGCGCACGCAGGTACGGGGCGGAGATCGCAATGATGACGATGACGGACGAGACGAGTTTCAGCATCGACGCCGGCATATTGAAGCGGAGCGCGATGGTATAGACCAGACGGAAAACAATCGAGCCGACGACCGCGCCGACAGCGCGGAACGTGATGCTTTTTTTCGAGAAGAATACCGTGCCCATCAGAAGGGAAGCAAGGGCAACGGTGACCATGCCCGAGCCGATGTCGATGTTGACGGATTTCTGCGCCTGTGCCAGCAGACAGCCCGATAGCGCGGTAAACGCGTTGGCGATGCAGAGCCCGATCGTCGTGGTGAAAATCGGATTGATCGAAGAAGAACGCACCATATCGGGATTATCGCCGGTGGCGCGGATGGCAAGACCGAGTTTCGTGCGCAGAAAGACCGAGAGGAACGCCACGACAAGCACGACCGCCAAAAGTGCAACGATCAGTTTATCCTCACGCGCCAGCGCCGTGCCTTCCAGCAGACGATGAACTTTGGCAAAGACGGTTTCCGCACGATTCATATTGAGCAGCGACGTGTTGCCCATCACGGCGATGTTGATCGAATACAGTCCGGTGTTGACGATGATGCCGGCAAGCAGACTGTTGATGCCCATTCGCGTCTGCAAAAACGCCGTGATGAAGCCGGAGAGCATCCCTGCCGCCATCGCCGCCGGGATGGCAAGCAGCGGATGACCGGAGAGTACGACGACCGCGCCGACTGCCGCACCGAGCGTAAAGCAGCCGTCGGTAGACAGGTCGCAGACGTTCAGCATGGTATAACTGAGATAGAGCGCCAAGACGGTCAGCGAACTGATCAGACCGAGTTCCAGCGCCGTCCGTAAGAGGGGAATGATCATATCCATCGGCATGGTGTCCTCCTTTCCGAAAGAATGCGGAAATCAGAAGCTTTCCGCGGTCTGAATGGCTTCGATCTTGGTGCAGAACGGCTCGAAGACTTTGGAAATCTCGTCAAAGTTCAAGCCGAGCGCTTCACAGGTTTCGGTGTTGATCGTGGCGGTGCCGTTGTCAAAGGTCTTGACGGCGAGCGTTGCGGGCTGCTTGCCTTCCAGCAAGACTTCCGCAACCATATCGGCGGTCACAACGCCGAGGTTGGCATAGTCCACGCCGTAGCCGAGGAATGCACCGTTGAGCGCGAAAGAGTTTGCGCCGGTGTAGTGCGGCACGCCGGCGTTCGCCAGCGTTTCGTAGATCGAAAGTTCTGCGGTCATGACGGTGTTGTCGGTCGGCGTGAAGACGGCGTCCACCTTGTCGGCGGCAGCCGCCTGCGCGGCGAGAACGACTTCGGCAACGGTCGTGCCGGTGTACTCCTTATAGGACACACCCTTGTCGTCCAAAAATGCCTTCGCAGCGGCGATCGGCGTGGCGGAGGAATCCTGACCGACGTCGTAGAGCAGACCGATCTGCTTGGCTTCGGGGTTGGCGGCGAAGATGAGATTCATCACTGCGTTGGTATCCAAAAAGTCCGACGTGCCGGTGATGTTTGCGCCCGGCGCTTCCAGAGATTCGACCAGACCTGCGGAAAGGGGATCGGAAACGGCAGCGAAAATAACGGGTACGTCGGTTCCTTCGGTTGCGGTCTGCATAGCGATGGCAACTGGCGTGGCAACGCCGATCATCAGATCGACTTTTTCCGCAAGGAAGTTGGCAATGATCTGCGAAAGCACGTTGGCGTCGGCATTGCAGTTATCATAGCGGATGTCGAACTTCACATTGTTCGCTTCGCCGATTTCTGCAAGTCTGTTCTGGATGTTATCGACGATCTGATTGAGCGAGGCGTCGTCAACATAGTTGCAGATGCCGACTTTGAAGGTTTTTTCATCGGTTTTCGGTGCGGCTTCGCCGCAGGCGACGAGTGCAAAAAGCATTGCCGCCGCAAGAAGGAGAGCAGTCAGTTTTTTCATGATAAATTCCTTTCCGAACGCTATGCGTTCTAAAAAATGGGTGTTTAACGGTTTATATTTCTAATTGGTATCGCCATCGCTTGGTATACAGTTTCATAGGATAACCTCCAAACAAAAAATCCTGTCCCTGCATTGCTGCTGGGACAGGATGAAATCCTGCGGTGCCACCCGGCTTGACGCTTACGCGCCCACTTTACGCATACTGACATATGCCGACCTTTGATCACGGAGAGTCTGCTCCGTCTCGCATACTCCGAAGCGCACTTCGTTTCTGTTCGCCCTCGAAAGTCCATTCGGCGTTAGAATTCTTACCGCATTTTCACCCTTGGCGGCTCTCTGAAAAGAAATTGCTGACGCTTACTTACTCTTTCTCAACGGTTTTTCTGCATTAAACCATACTTTCATGGAAATGTCAAGCGTTTTTTGTCGTTGACGCAACTTTTTTTCAATGTTACAATGATCGCGGAGATGATCAGCCCATGACAGAGTATAAACCGGATTTCGCTGCGGCGTTTCGATGCTTGGCAAGCGCGTGCCCGGACAGCTGCTGCCGCCAGGGGTGGCAAATCGTGATTGACCCCGAACACGCCGCGCAGTATGCGGCTTTATCGGGAGAACTGGGGAGCCGCGTTCGCGCCGCCATGACGCAGACGGACGGTGAGGCGACCTTTGCGATGGACGGCGGCGTCTGCCGCTTGCTGGACGCATCGGGACTGTGCCCCATCGTCTCCGCGATGGGCGAAGAAGGGCTTTGCCATATCTGCCATACGCATCCGCGCTTTCTTGAGGAGTACGGTGCAACGAGGGAAATCCATTTTTCGTTGTCCTGTCCCGAGGCAGCGCGTCTTGCGCTGGATCGCACAAACCCGATCCGCTTTGTGCGCGTGCAGACGGACGAGCCGCTGGATCATCCGAACAGCATTGATCCGGCGCAGTATTTTGCGCTTTTGGCGGTGCGGCGTCTTGCCGTTCGGCTGATGCAGGATCGCACGCTTCCGATCAGTGACCGCTTTGTACTGCTTCTGCGGCTTGCCGAGCAAGTGCAGCGGCGCTTTGACAGAAAGGACTATTCGGCGTGCCGCCGACTTGTGCGCCGCTGGTATGGTTACGACTATCGTATGCGGCAGTTTGCCAAAACGCTGCGCGGAAGATTGCGCCGCGCTCCTTACGCCGAAGATTTGGCGCTGCTCTGTGCAATGGAGCATCTGACGCCGGAAATGACGGAATTGCTGCCGCGTCTTGCCGAAACGGCGGAAGGCGCAAGCGCATTTGACGCTGCGTTTTCCTTGCAGGCGGAGCATCTTGCGGTACTGTGGCTTTGGCACTATCTTCCCAAGGCGGTCAACGACAACGACGCGGCAGGGAAGATGAAACTTGCCGTATTTGGCTGGCGCTTTGTCCGTCGGGCTTGTCTTTGTATGAAAAAGACAACGCTTTCGGACGTGCAGCATTATGCCGGACTCTTTGCCAAAGAGGTTGAGCACTCCGAGGAGAATCTCAATCTGTTTTATCGCGCAAGCAAGCGCATATGAGAGCAAAGCAAAAAACAAAATCTCGTTGCCATCGGCAACGAGATTTTGTTTGGTCGGAGTGTCGGGATTCGAACCCGAGGCCTCTTGGTCCCGAACCAAGCGCGATACC
>JAFSXE010000098.1 GCA_017444195.1 Oscillospiraceae bacterium | reverse complement strand
TGAACTCTCTTTGCCATCGTCTCGGAAAGCGTAACAATAGCATCCATCTTTTCATAGCGGTCTTTTTCAATGCGCGAAATGATGCGAAACAGCCATTGGGGCAGCTTTCCGTCGGCATAATAATCGTCCATCAGAAGATCCTGCAATACCAAAATCGGTTTTGCATGCAGTTTTTTTGCAAGACGACGGCAAGTGCTCGCTACGAGAATCGGCGGGGGTGTCTGCGCCAGCACGGCATCGGCGGTGATCGATTCATTTTTCAGAAGCGCAAATGCGCGGTGATGAAAGCGCCAATACGTTTGCATCCGTCGGAATGCACCGCCCTTTTGCGGCGCGACACAAATGTGGTAAGATCGTATTCCGTGATAATTTCCAACCTTATACCAAGACGCCTTTCCGTCCTGCAATTCCTCATCCGAGCCGCCGTAGTGTGGCGTCGTCGTGATGACCGTGACGGTATGTCCGCGGCGCTGCAGTTCATCAGCGAGGTCCGCAAAAACATAGGCATTGGAGCAGACATCCGGCGGAAAAATCAGAGAATAGAGCAAAATGTTCATACGATTTCCCTCAACGAGAAGCATTCTCCGTGCGTCGAATGGATTCTTCAAACGAAACGACGCAGTAGGCGAAGTCAAAATAATCGGAAAGCGCAAGATCATAGCAATCGTCGCCGAAGGCTTTGCGCGCCGCGCCAACCGTCTTAATAAGCAGCGGCACCGACCAGTTGAACGCTTTGGTTAGACAAACCGATTTTCCGTTCGCCGCTGCAATCGCTTGCACCAGCGTTGCCGTAGACACCAGCTCGCGATTCTGCGGCGTCAGAATACCGTAAAGCTCATTTTCGACCGTCAGGCGAACAAATTCGCAGAGGTTGTCCACATAGATCATACTCTTTTGATTTGGGTAATCTGGGAAAACCGGCAGTTTTTTTGCCATCTTTGCCACTTTATTGTAGTTTCCGCGACAGCCGTTGCCGTAGACAAACGGCGGGCGAATGCAGGACACATGAAACGCCTCGTCCTCCATTGCAAAGAGCGCAAGATCGCCCTGCAGCTTGCTGTCGCCATAGAAATTCGTCGGCGCGGTCTTTGTGCGGTCGGTCACGCCGCTGCACATTTCGCCGTAGACGTTCATCGAGCTGAAAATAACGAAGTGACGGACGCCGGCTTCTTTTGCATGCGCACCAAGCTCGGCGGTCAAATCGCGGTTGACGGAATAAAACAGCGGCTTGAGTTCCTCCGACAGCGTGTTGACGTGGGCAATACCGGCAAAGTCTACCACGGCATCGAACTGCGAAAAGTCCGCCTGCTTCCATGCGCCGTTCAGCGGGGATACGATTTCGGAATGAATCGTATCCGGATACTGCGCCAGCCAACTTTGCAGATGCTCGCCGATATAACTGTCCTTGCCGATAATCAGTACATTTTTCATAAAATCAACTCCGCCAAATGCGTCAGTTCCGCCTCACCGTATCGCTGGTCGATCGTAATCGGAACGATATAGCGCGAGAGCCACGCTTCAAAGCACGTTTCGGGCAACTCGTCGAGTAGATAACTCCACCAGTGCCCTTGGAAATGCTTGTTCTCCAGCAGTTTCGGCAGAAGACCATCGTCCTCGATCACAAGCGGATAAACCATCGGAACACACGTTTCGTCGTAATAGCGCGTCGGATCGATCCGATTGACCGCGCCAAAAAGCTTGTTCGCAAACGCGAAGTTTGCACGGCGCTTTTCCCGAATCGGTGCATAGTCCGTTCCGTCCAAAATTGTATGCGTCAACGCGGACATCCGGCAGATATCTTCGCTGTCGATCCGATGCTCGTTGACCATACGGGAGGTATAGGTCTTTCCCTCGCAGCCGTATTCGATTCGCTGCAGTAAGAATACCGACGTATCCGACGAAAATCCCTGCGGATATTCTTCGCAAAACCGCTCCGCGCCGTCGCCGACGACATAGGCGCCGTCCGGCACGCCAACGAACTTGCGCGCGGAATAGGCGGTAAAACCGGCAGGATTCGGCGCGCAGAAGAACGCCTGCGAGCAGTCGAAAATCACATGGCGATAGGGCGCGGCCAGTGCCGCCATTCTGCCATAAGACATCACGCCGTAATAGTTGACCAGCAGCACCGCTTCGTTTTCTGTCGACGCAAGATCGATGGGGTTGAAGCTCTCGTCGATATGATAGTAGCGAATCGGTACGTTTTTCTTTGTTAAAAACTCGCGCACGGTATCGCACTGGTAATACGGCAGCCAAATCGCATCGCAGCCCGTCAGCCGGAACGCATGGTAAATTGCCGCACGGCCGCTGTTGAGCCGCGCGATATTGCGCTCATCGGCATAGAATTCGCGTCCGCGTGGGAGCTGCAATTCCAAAAAACTACCGATCTCCATTGCGTTTCTCCTTTAAGGTAAGGGGAGTCGAACACCTGCCGCCTGAGAGCGGGTCTTTTCGGCGCTTTTCGCCCCTTGTCATTTGACGGGCGTCAGCCCGTCTGCATTTCGTGTGACGAAAATCACTCGAAAACTCCTCGCTCTCAGGTGCGAGGCAGTTTTCAGCGAGCGGATTTTCGTCGAGACAAGAAAAAGTCCGCAGGTAATACTGTTTTGTATTGCCAAGGGCTTTGACGCAGTATCGGCGGAAATCCGCCGCTGCAAACCGGTAGGGGTTCGGCTCCCCTTACCTTAACGCGCGCTCCACGCGATCCCAGTCGAAGCCGCAGTTAAACACATAATCCAGCACCGACATATACGGCAAAAAGCCGCACTGCTTTTCCCAAAGCTGCGGATAGGTGATTGGCTCATAATCCGTGTAGATCAGCTTCACGCCGCGCTCTGTAAAATGCTCCTCAACCTGATAGGCACTGGCGCCGTGGCCGGAAAGATAGCTGTCGCCGCCGAGTCGCACACAAATGTCGATCACGCGCTCCTCGCGCACGGTGTCGATATTCATTTCCGACGTCCGATAGAGCTCGGCGCGAATGTCGAACGATTTGGCAATCCATGTATTGATTGCTACGTTCAAGTCCGCCAGCGACGCATAATTCTGCATCAGCCGCGCTTCAAATTCGGGGAAAACCTCCGCATAG
Source organism: Oscillospiraceae bacterium (assembly GCA_017444195.1). GTDB lineage: Bacteria > Bacillota > Clostridia > Oscillospirales > Oscillospiraceae > RGIG3566. Next base: position 3,102 of record JAFSXE010000098.1, on the reverse strand, counting down.
AACGGCGCCTTGGCGTAGTTCATCGTCAGCGTTTTCAGATGCTTTTCCTTCCACTTTAGTTCGTCCTTCGTCCGAACCTGATTGATTGCGTCGCCGAGGTGCTGCTCCACGGGGATCTTCAAGCGGCATTCGCCCTGCGGCGTTTTGATTCGATTCCAGTGGTGCATATTATCGTTGGAAAACTGGCAATCGTCCAAAAAGACAAACTTGTCCGAATGCGCCATTTTATAAAAATAACCGAGGTAGGAAATGTAGTCCGGCTGATGAATGCCGATCATCATGTTGCGGGCGCCTCCTCTTTCTCTCTTTGGGCAAGCTCTTCGTCAATGCTCGGCGCACGCACCGCATCCTTCGGACGAAGGAAGCCGAACACGATAAACGCCGTCATAAAGACGATTTTGATATCCATCCAAAGCGACCAATGCTTCACATAGTACAAGTCAAACTCCGCCATCTCTCGACGCGAAGAGGATTTGCCTTCGTTGACAGCCTCCCAGCCGGTAATGCCCGGCAGCACGCTCTGCCGAAGCGCACGCTCTTCCTCGTTCATCACCAGCATCTCCTTTTCGAGAAGCGGGCGCGGACCGATCAGCGAAAGCTGGCGTTTGAAAATGTTTAACACCTGCGGGATCTCGTCGAGATTTGTCTTGCGAATGATCTTTCCCCAGCGCTTCAGCCGCACTTCGTCCGGCAGAAGATTGCCGTTCTCGTCTGTTTCGTTCGTCATCGTGCGGAGCTTATAGATGATCATTTCCTTTTGGCGATAACCGACGCGCTTCTGCTTGAACAAAATGGGGCTCTCCGGCGAAGCGATCTTCACCGTCAGCGCGGCAAGCAGGAAAAACGGCGACGAGCAAATGACCAAAAGCGCGCTGAAAACATAGTCAAACAGTCGCTTTAACAGATATTGCACCAGTTTCCTTGCGCATTATCCTCTTTCAAAAACAATCTCAAATGCCTCGGCGTAGTTGCAGCCTGCCTGTGCGCCGCGATAAGCGGCAAGTCCGCGAAGTGCTTCCACCGAACGCGGATGCGGATACGGACGGATCACGCCCTGATACGCCTCAAGCGCTTTGATCTTCTGCGTCAAACGCTCCTCGCCGATCTCGACAAAAAGATTCGGCATAAAGCGGTTGGACGACGCATCCAACGACCATTCCGTTGACGACGGCACCTCCATAAACAGCACCCGCCGCAGCGACGGAAGTCCTTCGCGGCGCTGGAACAGCCGGCACGCCGCCTGCACCGCCTGCGCTGTCATAACGTGGTCGTTATTGGTATCTGTGGGATGGTGCGTAATGATCGCCTCCGCGCCGCAGTCTTCAATACAGCGTTCAATAAACTGCACCAGCTCCAAATGCGGGACGGTGTTCATCTTGATGTTTGGAAAACTTGCCGAGTAGACCTTGCTGACGCCCAAAAGCGACAACGCCTTCTGTTCGTCTTCCTTTAATGTTTGGGATAGGTTTTTCCGTGCGGCGGCATTGCCGTCCATAAACGCCACGGCAACAGCATGCCCCTCGCTTGCAAGCTTTTGGATCGTCGCGCCTGCGCCGAGAACTTCGTCATCGGGATGCGCAACCACAACCAGATATTGCATTTTTCTATCTCCCTCGCAATTTTTTGCCCGTATCAAAAGGCGCCGATATCAATTTGCGTTACTGCCGGATGAACGGAATGCCGCAACAGCACCTTCAAATTCTTTTGAAACAGCTGCACATCGTCGCTGACACAGAAGGAAAGCGACAACTCACTCGGAGAAACCTTGCCAAGCGGGATCGTATCGGCAAGCGCTTCGCCTTGATCAATCAACGTTACGCTGTCGCCGAAAAACTCGGCAATCATATCCCGCAGCAGCGGATAATGCGTGCAGCCGAGCACGACCGTATCCACGCCGGCCTCCTTCAGCGGCTGTAGATAATAGCGGCACGTTTCGCGTACAATGGGGTTTTCAAACGTGCAAAAGCCGTTTTCCACCAGCGGAACAAACAACGGACACGCAACGCTCTGCACGTCAAGCTTTTCTGCAATCGCGTTCAGCTTTCGCGCATAGATTCCGCTGCGAATCGTCGCCTCCGTGCCGAGAATGCCGATTTTGCCGTTTCGCGTTGCCTTTGCCGCTGCGTCCGCCGCCGCATCGATCACGCCGCGAATCGGAACAGAAAACGAAGTTTGCAGCTCTTCCAGCGCGTTGGCGCTGACCGTACCGCACGCCACAATGATCTCATCGACCTTTTCCGTGAGCAGAAACCGCACATCCTGCTTACCATAGCGAACAATCGTTTCCTTACTCTTGCTGCCATAGGGAACGCGCGCCGTATCGCCAAAATAGATAATGCGATCATAATAATTGCGATCCAGCACGCGATCGAGCACCGTCAAGCCGCCGACGCCGCTGTCAAAGATGCCAAGCGATTTGTTTTTCCCCATAAACGCGTCCTTCCCATCGTTAAACCAAACGATTACCTTGCCGTATGTCCGCTTCGGCGAAGCAGTTGCGTCACCGTGCCGAAAAAGCACCGACAGTCGAATAAGAAACTGATTCTTCGAACATACTCGCTGTCGTATCGAACTTTTTCCTCGTCCGTTAAACTCTCGCGACCGTTGACTTGCGCCCAACCGGAAAGTCCGGGGCGCACTTCATACACGCCTTCTTTTTCGCGCGCGTCAATCAGTTCATACTGATTCCACAGCGCAGGGCGTGGCCCGATGACGCTCATTTCACCTTTCCGAATGTTCCATAGTTGCGGAATCTCGTCGAGCGACGTTCTGCGGAGAAACCGACCGACGCGCGTGATATACTGATCCGGATTTTTCAGCATGTGCGTCGGCATATCGTGCGGCGTGGACATTTTCATCGAACGGAATTTATGCAGTCTAAACGGCTTTTTATGAATGCCGATCCGCTTTTGCGAAAAGAAGATCGGGCCGGGATCATCGATCCAAACGGCGACAATGATCAGCAAATACAGCCACGACGCAAGAATCATGCCGGACGCGGCAAGCACGATATCAATCAGCCGTTTCCAAAATTTTTGATAGGTCAACGAGATCTCTCCCTTTGCAGCGCAAAGATACTATTACACCTATATAAATACTAAT
>JAFSXE010000097.1 GCA_017444195.1 Oscillospiraceae bacterium | reverse complement strand
GCGAATCGCCGCTTCGGCAATCGCCTCGTTGCCCTTCATCAGTACTTTTTCCGTCATGTCCTGCACCTCACTTTTCCACGGTGATCACGCAATCGGGGCACATCGTTGCGCAGCAGGCGCAGGCGATGCACGCTGCCTGATCGCGGATCTCCGCAGGCGCGTGTCCTTTTTTGTTGAGCTTCTCTGTCGCGAGATAGAGAATGTGCTTCGGGCAGGCGGCAACACACAGTCCGCAGCCCTTGCAGCGATCGGTTTCAAATGTCACTTTCGCCATAGAAACCCCTCCTTACCAGTATTTATCCTGTAGCTTCAGCGGAAATGCGTTCGGCACGGCAAGATCTTTGCGCGCCGCCGTCATGGCAATCGGCAAGCCGACAAGCGCAGATAACTTTTCCGCTTCGTTTTGTGTTTGCAGCACCGTTTCCGCCGTCGTTTCCTCACCGAGGTTGGAGTTGTTGACGATGGCGGTGAACGGCAGTCCGGACGCCATAACGATCTCCTGCATCACCGCTGCAACCTCCTCCGCCGTGCGCGTTAGAGGGCGATAGAAATTGACGACGCAGAAGTTGTCATAGTCGCCTTCCGCCAAGATTTGCGGCGTCAGCCGACCGAGCGCCAGCGCGCCGCGGTCATCGCCGCCGATATCCAGCACGCCGCAAAGCGTGCGATCCTGCACGAGCGCGTACATCTCCGACGGCAGCGCCGGCAGATCGACGTTGGTATTTGCGTAGGGGCAGGCGATCAGTTCAACGCCTTCCCTCTCCAGCAGCGCGGCGCTGTCCTTGCTGCGGAAATACGGGTTGACGATATCCAAATCCGCAATCACCACGCGCTTTTCCGTCTGCTTTTTCAGATGCAGCGCGTAGTTGACCGCAAGATTGGTCTTTCCGCTGCCGTAGTGCCCGCAGAAAAGCGTCAGGCGTTTCATGCTTTCAGTCCGAGCGGATACACCCAGCCCATATCGTCCTTGACGGTGCCGGTCTGCATACCGTAGAGCGTGTCGTAGAGTTTCTGCGCCACAGGACCGACCTTGCCGTCCGCAACGGGTACGTCCGTACCCTCGACGCACAGGCAACCGATGGGCGAGATGACCGCCGCCGTGCCGCTGGCAAAGATTTCCTGCAGCGTGCCGTTTTTGCTCGCTTCGATGATCTCGTCAATGGAAAGCTTGCGCTCGGTGACCTTGACGCCCCACTTTTTCAGCAGCTGAATGACCGAATTGCGCGTGATGCCCGGCAGGATCGTGCCGGAGTCCAGCGGTGCGGTAATGACCTCGTCGGCAATACGGAAGAAGGCGTTGGACGTGCCGATTTCTTCCACGTACTTGTTCTCCGCTGCGTCGAGCCACAGGACGTCCTTGCAGTTATACTTCATCGCGTCCTTGGATGCGCGCATGCCGCCGCCGTAGTTGCCGCCGCACTTGGCAAAGCCCGTACCGCCGCGCGCTGCACGGATGTATTCATCCTGCACGTAGATGCGCGTGGTGGAAAGTCCGCCGTCGTTTGCGGCGTAGTACGAGCCGGTCGGGCTAAGAATGATCATAAAGCGGTAATGCTTCGCCGGCAGCACCGAGAACGACACCTCATCGCCGAAGATAAACGGACGGATATACATTGCCGTGCCGGGCGCGGACGGCATCCAGTCGATATCCTGCTCAATGACGGCGCGAACGCCGGCGATCAAGAGGCCTTCCGGCACTTCGGGGATACACATACGCTCGTTGGTGCGGTTCATACGCTTGGCGTTTTCTTCGGGGCGGAAGAGCTGGATCTCGCCCGTCGGCGTGCGATACGCCTTCATACCCTCAAACATCATCTGCGCGTAGTGCAGCACGCAGGACGCCGGCTCGATCAAAATCGGCTCATGCGGAACGACGCGGCCGTCGTGCCAGCCCTGTCCCTCATCGTAGTCGATGACGAACATATGATCGGTGAAATACCGCGCAAAGCCGAGTTTCGTTTCATCCTCGGGACGGGGCTTGGGATGCGTGGTGCGGGTCACGGGAAATTGCCAGTTCATAATCATTCGCTCCTTTATTTCAATCAATATTGATATAATTCCGGTCTTCGGTCAGCAAAGACGTTGATGGACGTGCGGATGGATTCCACCGTGGAAAAATCGAGTTCCGCGGTAAGGATCTGCTCGGTTTCGCCTGCTTGATCAAGCACCGTTCCCCACGGGTCGCAGACGTAAGAGCCGCCGCCGTAGACGGTATCTCCTGCCGTGCCGCAGGAATTGCAGCAGGCAAGAAACATTTGGTTTTCAATGGCTCTCGCCGCGCCGAGCGTTTGCAGATGCGCCATCCGCACACGCGGCCATTGAGAAACGACAAACAGGCAGTCCAGCGGCTTTGCCGCCGTCATCGTCCGCGTCCATTCGGGGAAGCGGATATCGTAGCAGATGAGCATGCCGCAGCGCTTGCCGTCGAGCGTAAAGACGGTCGTGTGATCGCCCTTTTCAAAATACCGATCCTCGCCCATCGGGGAGAACAGATGCGCCTTATCGTATTCGGCAATGCACGCGCCCTGTCGGTCAAACACGAACGCGGTATTGTAGATTCTTTCGCCGCGGCGGTTGGCAACCGAGCCGGCAATCAGATTGACGCCGTACTGCTTCGCAAGGCTGCCGAGCCGCGCCTTGACTGCCTTCCCGTCGTCGTCCGCCAGTTCCGAAAGCCGTTCTTTGGGAAAGAATCCGACGTTCCACGTTTCCGGCAGCACGATCACGTCCGGCTGATCGTTCATCGCTTCGGCAATCAGCTTCTCGGCGCGCAAAAAGTTCTCCTCCGGCAAACCGAGCGTCATATTCATTTGGATCAGCGAAAGCTTCATACCTTACCTCACAGTTTATTGCGTTGAATCTTGCCACTTGTCGTCTTGGGCAGACTCTCGCGGAATACGATCTGACGCGGATATTTATACGGCGCGGTATGCGTCTTGACGTAATTCTGAATTTCCACCTTGAGTTCCTCGGACGGCTGCGTGCCGTTCGTCAGCACGATGCTCGCCTTGACGACTTGACCGCGCAGTTCGTCCGGCGCAGCGGAAACGCCGCACTCCAAAACATAGGGCAGTTCCATGATGACGCTCTCGATCTCGAACGGTCCGATGCGGTAGCCGGAGGACTTGATCACGTCGTCCACGCGCCCGACGTACCAGAAATAGCCGTCTTCGTCGCGCCACGCGGTATCGCCGGTGTGGTAGACGCCGCCGCGCATACATTCGGCGGTCTTTTCTTCATCCTTCAGATATTCAAGGAACAGACCGACCGGCGCGCCCTCGTCCAAGCGGATGACGATCTCGCCCGTTTCACCGGCAGGCACGGAATTGCCGTCGGGATCGACGACGTCCACGCGATACTGCGGCGACGCTTTGCCCATCGAGCCGAGCCGAGGCGTCATGCCGTAGAGCGTGGCGATGGTCAGCGTCGTTTCGGTCTGACCGAAGCCCTCATAGATTGTCAGTCCCGTCGCCTTTTCAAACTGCCGCGCAACCTCGGGGTTAAGTGCCTCGCCGGCAGTCGTCATGTGGTGGACGGAAGAAAAATCATATTGCGAAAGATCCTGCTTGATCATCATGCGCAGCATCGTCGGCGGTGCACAGAACGTGGTGATGCCGTAGCGGTGGAACATCGGCAGGATCTCCTCCGCCTTAAAGCGGTCGAAGTCGTACACGAACACCGCGCCCTCGCACATCCATTGACCGTAGAGTTTGCCCCACAAGGACTTGCCCCAGCCGGTATCGGAAATCGTAAAGTGCAGACCGTCCTGCTCACAGCAATGCCAGTATTTCGCCGTAACGTAATGCCCCAGCGCATAGGTGTGCTTATGCGCGACCATTTTCGGCTCGCCGGTCGTGCCCGACGAGAAGAAGATCAGCGCGTTATCCTCGCCGCAGGCGCAGTCCTGCGGACGGGGGAATTTGCTGGAATAAACGGGATATTCCGCGTTGAAATCATGCCAGCCCTCACGGCTGCCGCCGACGAGCATCCGGCAGCAGACCTGCGGACATTCGGCAAGCGCGGACTCCACGACCTCCGGCACGTCGCCGTCCGCCGTGCAGACGATCGCCGAAACGTCGGCGGCGTCGAAGCGGTAGGTCAGGTCATGCTTTTGCAGCAAATACGTTGCCGGGATCGCCACCGCACCGATCTTGTGCAGCGCGATCATGGCAAACCAGAACTGATAATGCCGCTTCAAAACGAGCATCACGCGGTCGCCCTTTTTGATGCCGAGCGTGCGGAAATAGTTGGCGCAGCGATTGGATTCTTTTTTGATATCCGCAAAGGAAAAGCGGCGTTCGCGCTTTTCGCGGTCAATGTGGAGCATCGCCAGTTTTTCGGGGTACTTTTCCGCGATGGCGTCCACCACGTCGAAGCCGAAGTTGAAGGTTGCCGTATTGCGGAAACGGATGCTTTCCAGCACGCCGTTTTCATTTTCTTTGGCGTCAACGAACTTTTCGCACAGCAGTTTCGTTGTCGGTCTTGCCGCCACAATGCTGCGGCGAACGTCAGCCTCTTTCGTTTCTTCGCCCGGCAGCACGACGGCCAAGAATACGCAGTCGGCGCCGTTTACGGCAATCATGCCATGCGGTGTGGAGGAATTATAGAAGATGCTGTCGCCCTCGTGCAGCAGCTCTTGATTGGATCCGACCTGCACCAGCAGCGAGCCGGAGAGAATCAGGTCAAACTCCTGACCGCTGTGGTGCGTCAGGTGGATCGGCTTATTCTGCAGCGAAGGATCGTATTCATACCGCACCCAATAGGGCTCGGCAAGTTTGTTGCGGAACTCCGGCGCAAGGTTGGAGATGGTGATACCGTCCTCCTTCGCGGTCTGCTGACCGTGATCCTTGCGCGTAACGGTATAGGACGAAAGACGCGCCGTTCTGCCTTCGAGCAGCTCCGTCAGTTCCATTTCGAACGCGAGCGCGCACTTGTGGATAAACGTGAACGGCATATCGCTCTCGCAACGTTCGTAAGCGAGATACTCCTGCTCCGTTACCTCGGTCTTTTCCGCCATTTCTTTGACGGAATAGCCGAGAATTTCGCGCATTTCCCGAATACGAAACGCGATCTCGTGCAGTTGGGTAAGACTCGACGTGGGGCTCATAAGGACTCCTCCTGTTCTGACAAACAAAAAACTCGTCTCAAGACTGTTCTTGAGACGAGCATTTCTATACCCGCGGTACCACTCAAATTGCGCTTTCGCGCCACTCAGGTCCTATTAGACCGTAGGCCTTTACGCAGCCGTCACGGAAAGGGCTACTTGCATCGCTTTCGTCCTTTCAGCTCAGAAGGGATGGGATTTTTGAACGGGTTTGTTATCGGGCTCGCACCGCCGCCGACTCTCTGGGAACGCTGCCGTTCATCCGTCTTCGTCATCGCTTTTTTCTATGAAATTTGAGCCTATTCTACTACCGCAGACGCCGTTTGTCAAGAACGGATTTTTATTTTTTCAGATTCAGCAGTCGGATGCTCTCGTCGCGCATTTGATACTTGAGGATCTTGCCCGCCGCATTCATCGGAAATTGCTGCGCAAAGAGGAAGTAGCGCGGCACTTTATGACGCGCCATCGACGAAAGCCCGTAGGCTCGCATCACGTCCTCATCTGCCTGCTCCCCGTCTTTGAGAATGATCCATGCGCACGCTTCCTCGCCGTACTGCTCGTCGGGCACGCCGACGACCTGCACGTCGCGCACGGCAGGGTGCGTCAGATAGAACTCCTCGATCTCGCGCGGATAGAGGTTTTCGCCGCCGCGGATGATCATATCCTTGAGCCGTCCCGTCACGCGGAAATATCCGTCCTCGCTGCGGCAGCAGAGGTCGCCGGTGTGCAGCCAGCCGTCGCGGTCAATTGCCTGCGCAGTCGCGTGCGGCATCTTATAATAGCCCTTCATCACGTTGCTGCCGCGCACGACGAATTCGCCGCTGACGCCGTCCGGCAGATCTGCGCCCGTTTCGGGATCGACAATCTTGCACTCGATATTCGGAAACGCGCTGCCGACGGTTTCCACGCGATGGTCCAGATCCTCGTTGACCTCGCCCATCGTGCAGCCGGGCGACGCCTCGGTCTGGCCGTAGACGGAGAGGATCTCCGTCATATTCATTTCGGCGGCGGCGCGGCGCATCAGGTCGGGCGGACAATTCGCGCCTGCCATGATGCCCGTGCGGATCGAAGAAAAATCCGTCTTGGCAAAATCGGGATGGTTGAACATTGCGATGAACATGGTCGGCACGCCGTTAAAGCAAGTGATTTTCTCCTGCTGAATACAGGCAAGCGACGACTTTGCGGAAAAATACGGCAAGGGCGAGAGCGTGCCGCCGTGCGTCATCATCGAGGTCATGGAAAGCACCATGCCGAAGCAGTGGAACATCGGCACTTGGATCATCATCCGGTCGGCGGTGGAAAGATCCATGCGGTCGCCGATCGTCTTGCCGTTGTTGAGAATGTTGCTGTGCGTCAGCATGACGCCCTTCGGAAAGCCCGTTGTGCCGGAAGTATACTGCATATTGGCAACGTCGTCCGGCCGGACGAGTCCGGCACGGCGGCGCACTTCCTCCTGCGGCACTCCGTCGGCGCGGTCACAAAATGCGCGCCAGGTCAGGCAGCCCTCCATCGCAAAGCCGACGGTAACGATGTTGCGCAGAAACGGCAAACGCGCGGCATACAGCGGCTCGCCGGCGCGGTGTCCCTCCAATTCGGGGCAAAGCTCACGAATGATTGCGCCGTAGTCGATATCCTTGCAGCGGTCGATCATCACCAGCGTGTGCGTATCGCTCTGCCGGAGCAGATATTCGATCTCGTGGATCTTATAGGCGGTGTTGACCGTCACGAGCACCGCGCCGATCTTGGTCGCCGCCCAGAAACAGAGAAACCATTCCGGCACGTTTGTCGCCCAGACTGCAACGTGATGCCCCTTCTTGACGCCGAGCGAAACAAGCGCGGCGGCAACGCGGTCCACGTCGCGGCGGAATTGTGCATAGGTGCGCGTGTAGTCCAGCGTCGTATATCGAAACGCAAGCTGATCGGGGTAGCGGTCGGCAACCACGTCGAGAACCTGCCCGAACGTCAGGTCGATCGGCTCGAACTTTCGCCACGGGAACGTGCCGGTATGGGCGCGGTTTTCAAAGCGATCCGTCCTGCCGTGGCGCGGTCTTTGCATCTTGCGGACGATGCTTTCAAAGTGCGTCAGCACAATGTCGGGATCGGTGATCTCGTCGTTCCACGCGCAGGCAATATAGGAATCGTAGTCCAGCGAGCGCAGCGCGGCAAGGCATTCGCTTACCGGCAGCGTTCCCTCGCCGAGCAGACAGTCGCGACCGTCTTTGTTGTCGCCGAGTCGGACGTAACGGATGTACGCGCCGAGATTGCGGATCGTATCGTCGGGCGTTTCGTTCGCGCCGAAAAACGTGCCGCGCGTGTTCCACGCCGCGCCGAGCGCCGGGGCGGCAAAGTGATGGAGCAGATCGACCAGTTTCTCGGTGCTGCAAAGCGCACCGACGGACTCCAGCAAGATCTCCACGCCCTTCTTCGCCGCCGAGGAAAGCGCACGGGAGAGTTTCGCGGCAAGCAATGCAAACGGCGTTTCATGCTCCACGCGAACAAGGACGAACTCCACGCCGGCATCGGCGGCAAAATCGACGTACTGACAAAGCAGTTTCTCCGTCGTCTGCTCGCTTTCGAGCGCATCGGGACAGGTCAGCGCGGCAACGCGCAGACCGCGGTTATAGAGTTTCCGCTTGGCGTCGGACGCGATCTCCGCACGCAGCACGCTGTCGGCGTGGTCGTGCCGCTCGACACGCGCGTCAAAAATCTCAAATCCGGCGAAGCCGTATTCGTCCGCCATTTTGCACAGGTCCAAAAATGATCCGCGGCGGACGTATTGGGTGGAAAATGTCAATTTCATAGCGTATCTCCGTTTGCGACGATCTTGTTCAGCGCGTTGAGATAGGCGCGGATGCTTGCGCCGACGATGTCGGCGGAAAGTCCGTTGCCCGAATAGAGTTTGCCGCCCTCACGCAGCCGCACCAGCGCCGAACCGAGCGCTTCCTTGCCCTCGGTGACGGCTTGGATCTGGAAATCGTCCAACTCGTAATGGTAACCGACGCATTGATCGATGGCGCGAAACGCCGCGTCGATCGGACCGTCGCCGGCGGCAACGCCGACAACCTTCTCCCCGTTTTTCGTCAGCACAAGGTGCGCGACCGAGGCGGCGAGGTTGCTCGTCGTGATCGTGAAGCTCTCCAAATGATAGGTGGACGGCGCCTGTGCTGCGGAGGACGCGATCAGCGCTTCCAACTCTGTTGCGCCGACGGAACTTTTGCGCGCGCAGATTTGCAGCAGCGCCTTGTGCACCGCGCCCACGTCCTGTGCCGAAAGCGTATAGCCGAGCGTTTGCGCGGCGGCGGCGACCTGCGCTACGGTGCTTTCCGCATCGAGAAACACACCCTTGTCGCCGCTTTCTGCGCGCTTTTCGGCAAGTTCGCGGCGCAGACTTTTCAGCAGCGATTTCACGTCGCTGTGCAGTTCTTCCATTTTGAGCCCCACGGTAAAGCCGAGCGCATCGCCGCGTGCTCGGATCGCTTCGGCAAACGCAACCGTCGAAAGCGCAGTCTTGCCGGAAATTGCAACCTTCACGCCGACCGCACCGGCTTCCAGCGCCGCCAGCGCGTTGGCGCAGGCAAGCTGCAGCGTGTTTTGCAACTGAATATGGATCGGAAGCGAAGTGAACGCCGCCGCATCGCGCACCAGCGCGGCAGTTTCCGCCGGCAGCAGCGTACCCACGTCATCGGACAGCGTGACGCGGGAAACGCCTTTCTCTTCCGCAAGCGTCAAGAGTTTCTGTAAAAAACTCCGCTCGGCTCTCGTTGCGTCCTCCGCAACAAGTTCGACCGCGCAGCATGCTTTTGCCTGCTCGCAGACTGCACCGACCAACTCCAGCATCGTCGCTTCTTTTTTATGGTACTGATATTCCATCGTCACCGCCGACGTCGGCACGCAGATTTGCAGGCAGGGATGCGCCGCGCCCTGCAAGCACGCCCACGCTTCCGCCACGCCGCTTTCCGACAGTTGGACGGGCAGGCACAGCTCGGCGTTTGCAACCTGATCGGCAATCGTCTTGACGACGATTGCATCCTCGCGCTTTTGCTGCAGTGGCGCAAGTTCGATGGCGTCCAGTCCAAGACGATCCAGGCTCTCCGCCACGGCGATCTTCTCGCGGAACAGCAGCGGCGCACCCGATTGCGTTTGCCAATTCTTCAGCGTTTGGTCGGACAGGAAAACGGTTTTCATACAGCACCCTTCTTTCAAAAAAACAAAAACCGCAGAAATCCGATGATTTCTGCGGGATGACCGGCAAAGCCGACCACGGTACCACCCACGTTGCCGCAAAAAGCGGCCGCTCTGCGAAGCTCTGACAAGCTTCCGATCTGTGACGGGATCTCCCGAAACGCCTTACTGCATTTTTCAGGCGTTCTGCTCCGATACGAGACGGCAAAAACAGGACGCTTGCCGCCTTGCACCGACCGACGGCTCTCTTGAAAGGTTGCCCGTTTGCCTAATATCCTCTTCGCATTTGATGTTCAAAAAATACCGAAAAAGCAGCGATTTGTCAAGCGTCTTTTTGAATTTTGTAGATCGAATGAAAAATGCTATCTTTTTTCGGCGGGATATGCTATACTTTTCCCAAAGAAATGAGGGAGAACGATGAAAATTGTGTTGATCGACGGGCAGGGCGGACGGCTCGGGCAACTGCTTGCCGAAGCGATCGTCAGCGCAAAGCTGCCCTGTGAACTCTACGCCGTCGGCACGAACAGCATTGCCACGAGCGCGATGCTCAAAGGCGGCGCGACCTACGGCGCAACCGGCGAAAACCCGGTGATCGTCGCCTGTCGGGACGCAGACGTGATCGTCGGACCGATCGGCATTTTATCGGCGGATGCGCTGCTCGGCGAGATCACGCCGAATATGGCAACGGCAATCGGTCAGAGCCGCGCCACAAAATTGCTGCTGCCGGTCAGCCAATGCAACCGCGAAGTCATCGGCGTGAAGAAGCTGACGATGCAGGAACTGGTAAAAGAAACGGTGGAGCGTTTGAAGACACTCTGCTGAGAGATAAAAAAATCAACGGCGTCACGAAGACGCCGCAATCGTCCAAGACGGTGATATCAACTTGAAAAGGAGTTTTTCTGATGTCATCGAAATTCAATACGCGTAAACTGGTGCTGGCGGCAATGTTCCTCGCGCTGGCGCTGCTGCTGCCGTTTCTGACGGGGCAGCTTCAAAGTTTGGGCAACGCACTTTCCCCGATGCACATTCCCGTGCTGCTGTGCGGCTTCTTCTGCGGTCCTATCTACGGCTTGGCAGTCGGCTTTATTGCGCCGCTGCTGCGGTTTGTGCTGTTCGGTATGCCGCCGATCATGCCGATCGGTATCGCCATGAGTTTTGAGCTTGCGACTTACGGACTTGTTTCCGCGCTGCTCTATCGCACGTTCGGCAAAAAGCCGTGGAGCGTCTACGTTTCGCTGATCGGCGCCATGATCGCCGGTCGTATCGTCTGGGGCGCGGCGCGGTATATCCTCGCCGGTCTTTCCGGCTCGGAATTCGGTTTTCAAGCGTTCCTTGCCGGCGCGGTGCTGAACGCCGTTCCGGGCATCATCCTGCACATCGTGCTGATCCCCATTATCGTGCTGGCGCTGAAGCGCTACACGGAAGACTGATCCAATGCGGCGGCTCCAAGAGCCGCCGCCGCTATTACGGAGGACGCTATGAACGTACAGCCGATTTTAGACGCAATTCGCGCACGTCAAACGGACGGGCGCGTGTTTGTGCTTGCCATCGACGGACGCGCCGGCAGCGGCAAAACCACGCTGGCGGCGGCGCTTTCGGATGCGCTCGGCGCGCCCGTGATCGCCATGGACGATTTCTTCCTTCCGCCGGAACTGCGCACCGCCGAGCGCCGCGCCGAGCCGGGCGGCAACGTCCACTATGAACGGTTTGCCGCCGAGGTGCTGCCGCACCTTGCTTCGCCTGCACCGTTTTCCTATCGGGCATTGGACTGCGCAACGTTCGGTTATACCGAGCGCGCCGTTTCCGAGGGGATGATCCGCATCGTCGAGGGCTCGTACAGCCGCCATCCGTTTTTCGGTGAATACGCCGACTTCACGCTATTCTGCGACGTTGCGCCCGATGAGCAGCGGCGGCGTATCGAGCGGCGCAACGGCGACCGTGCCCAAGCGTTTTTCGATCTGTGGATCCCTTTGGAGGAACGCTATTTCGCCGCGTTTGAAATTGAACAGAACGCAGACATGATCGTAAAATAAAACGGAGGCGTTGCCTCCGTTTTTCTTATTTCCCCTGCGCCGCATGCATCAGATCTTTGCCGGCGTTCCACGCTTTGCCGGCGCGCTCCGTCGCAACGTAGTAGCCGGATTGGAACTGGTCAAAAATCAGCGCGTTGAGTTTCATCGGATCGACCTTGCCGTTTTCCGCAATCACGCTTTCGTCCGCGCAGACGTTCACGATCTTGCCGACGACGGCGTGCAGGTTTTCCGTTTCGACGATCTCCGCCAGTTCACATTCCATGGCAAGCGGAAATTCCGTGATGATCGGCGCGTTGACGTTCGCGCTCTTTTCGGCGTGGCAGCCGGAACGCGCAAACTTGTCGGACATGCGGTTGCCCGTCGCGATGCCGTAGTAGTCCGCCGCCGCCATGTGCTCACGGTCGGCAATGCTGACGGTAAACGCCTTCGTCTGGCGGATCGCCTTCGTCGTCGCGTGATCCTCGTCGATGAACAGCGCGATCTTGTCCATATCGCAGATCATGCCCCACGCCGCGTTCATCACCTGCACCGTGCCGTTTGCGTCATACGCCGCAACGAGCAAAACCGGCATCGGAAATACCGCTGGCAACGCCCCTAAATCTTTTCTCATAGTTGTTCCTCCTTGCAATCTTCCTCGCTCAATTCGCGCCAGTATTCGTCTTCCGAATCGTAAATGCGATGGTTTTGCTTGCAGAAAAAGCCGCCGTTTTCTTTCACTTTGGCAACAAGATCCGATTCCTCCGGCTCCTTGCAGCCGTATACGGTTTCCAGCATATCGCGCAACTCACCGACGTCAACACCGCCGACCTTTCGAAGGAGCGCGGTAAGGAAACTGCAAATCGTAACCTCTGCCTTCCCTTTGTAAAAAACAATGGTTTTATAGGCAATCCCGTAGGAAAAACGCGCATCCGAGAGCAGCAGATTTGCATAGAACCAGTCGGGATAATTCGTTGAGAAAATCTCCGATTCAAAACCGTTTCGGCGGATAGACGTAATCGTGAAATACGTTTGATCCGCAGCAGAATCATAAACCGCATCGCAAAAAGCCGCAATCTTATCCGCCGTTATTCCCTCAGCAGTAAGCCGGCGGGCATTGATCAACTTATTCGGCTCGTATTCCACAACCTGCAGCGTGCGTTTCAAATCCGTAAGCACCGCGGAAAACGTCTGAATATAGGAGTAACGCTTTCTCAGTTTGGAGATGTCCAACGTGTCGTTTTCCGTCAGCAGTCTGCGGAAATACTCTTCAACAGTTGCATAATTTCGATAAGCATAGCGGTTTCGAACGGTAAATCCCATCTGTTTCAGATTATAGGGATTGATCTCCAAAACGTCTGCATCGGGAAAACGCTCTGTATAAAGCGCTTTCAATTCGTCGATCAGATAAAAATCGTCGGTCAGCATACGGAGCAGTTGTTCTCGTTTTTCCCGATCCATGGTTTTTTGATCAATCGTATACATGCCCTTATGATAATAATCATTAAGCGGAAGGAGATACGTGCTGATCGTGACGCCGGGGTCGTAGCCGTATTCCTTTCGAATCAACTCTGCAAAATCACTTTGCGAAATCGGCGCATTGCTAATCAGCATTTCCAAAAACGCAGCGGCGCGATCGAATTGCCCGAACCGAATATTGGGCGAACGCTCAATATGAAGATCGTGAAAACTGCCCTCGGGCAGCACTTTTCGAAGCAGATTATGCAATTCATACTGGTCACGAATATCAAACCGTGCCATGAGTTCCGGATTGTCCTCCACGAATTTCAACGTGGAAAGTTCCGTATTCTCTATGTTTTCCAGTCCCAACCCCGCAAACAGTTCGGAATAATCCCGACCGTCAATATTGTAGGCGCGCAGCGTTTCGCCGTATTTCCAAAGCAAAAACCGCGCCTCGGAAAGACGCGCTTTCCGCGCTCGAAATGTTTCCTCCTCGAGATAGAGTTTCTCGGAATACGGAACGCCCTGCTCACGGAGAAACGCATTATAAATCTGTGCAAATTCGTCGAAGGTTTTCTCTTCGATGCAAAAATGCTCCACCACGTACTTTTCCAGCGCCGTTCTCTTCAGCGGAATCCACTGCCCGTCCAAGCAGAGTTTGCCGCGATTCAGATAGTCCCGTATCCGGCAACGCAAATCAACGTCCAGCGCTTGATCTTGCTGCGCATCCTCCAGCGGCGCTTCGCCACACTTTCCCGCGATCAATTCCATATAACCGATCGCCTGCGCAGGTATTCCAAGCCACTGCACCGCATCTTTTTTGTCGAATTCGTACGTTGTATAGAAATACCGATACGCATCCTCGGCAAACAATGTGCAGCCAAGTTGCTCGGCAAGCGTCTCACGAGCCTTGCTTAAACTCTTGTTTGTGATCTGCCGCACCCGCTCCCGTGTTAAATCATAGTCCTTCCCGACAGCGTCAAGCGTTTCACCGTTAAGGCGGCGCACGATCAATTCGCAGTTGCGCTCATTCACCTTTTTACACTTTGCGAGAACATCGGCAAAGCGCGGATATGCGCGGCAATAGTGGGCGTTTACATGCCGCATTTCCCCCGCTTCGCACAGGCGCTCAACGCATCGCTCGATCTGCTCCTGCGTTATTTCCGCCGTAATGTTGTCCGCAAAATCCCATAAACTCATTTTGGCATACGGTTCGGCGTCGTAGAGGCGAAGAATTGCCGATTGCAATTCCCGATCAGACGGCGGTGGCAGTTGGAACGCATATTCGTCGCCCGCCAACGCCGCCTGCACGCCATCCTTGTGCGTCTCCAGCCACCGTTCACAGTAAGATATCACATCCTGCACCGAATTGGCGCCCATGGCGGGTATACGGCTCAATTCGGCGGCAGAAAGGAACAACACCTCGCTAAGATGAGTATATCCTCTTCGCAACAGTTGGTTTTTGGCTCGATTGCTCAAGTCGGCGCCTTCGATTGTTTCGTCAAACAATTGTGCATAACGTAAGATGGCGGCGCGGTTCTCCGGTAAAGAAATCAGTGCGGATAGCGGCAATGTTTGGGCAGTCGGTGCTCCCGATTGGCTATCGCCGCCCGCGGCGATTTCTGCCCGTAATTCATCAATTTTAGCCGAAATCTCCGAAATCGTCTTTGCCCCGATATTTCGCAATCCGCCAAGTTGGGCTTCCGTCTGCTGCACCAGCGCGCCGACCGTATGAATTTCCGCCATGCGGAGTGCATTCTTCGCTCGAACAGAAAGGTCTAAACGCTCAATAGAGAGTTCTTGGATACTCATGCCGCACCTCTTTCCCGATACTATATACATTCTACGTTTATGATACATAAATCCGCCGCATTTCGCAAGATAAGAAAAAGGGCGCCACCCCGTGGATGGCGTCCTTCGTGGTCGGAGTGCGGGGACTCGAACCCCGGGCCTCCTGCTCCCAAAGCAGGCGCGCTACCAACTGCGCAACACCCCGGCTATTGCTCGTCCTTGCGCTGGAGTTTATGCTTGTTGCCCTTTTCGTCCACGATATAAGTATGCTCCAACTGCGCGACGAGATTCGCGCGGAACGCCGCGACATACTCTTTGCGAAGCGCATCGCGCTCCGCCGTTTCATCAAGAGTCAATCCCTCGCCCTTTGCCTTTTTCGCCAGCGCGTTCAGCCGCGCAATTCGCTCGTCGGTCATACCGTTTCACCCTTTCACAAGTGCTATCAGTATAGCCGTTTACACACGAAAAGTCAACTTCGACCATTCTTGAAAAACGCCGCGCAAGATGGTATGATGGACGCAAGAAACAAACGGAGGTGCGCTATGGCTTCCGACAAGGGGTATCTGGACTTCATTTTGGAGCAGCTTTCCGGCGTTCCCGGCGCAAGTTACCGTGCAATGATGGGCGAATACATTCTTTACGTTGACGGCAAAGTGGTCGGCGGCATTTACGATAACCGCTTGCTTGTGAAGCCGACGCCGTCCGCGCGGGCTTTGATGCCGGACGCGCCGCGTGAACTGCCCTATCCCGGCGCGAAGGAACTGCTGCTTGTGGAAGCGGTGGACAACCGCGCCTTTTTGACTGAACTGTTTGCCGCGCTGGCGCAGGACGCGCCTGCGCCCAAGCGAAAGAAATCGGAGGTGCTCAAAACGTGAAAGTGCTGATTCTCGGCGGCGGCGCCGCCGGTATGGCTGCGGCGATCGAAGCCGCGTCAAACGGGCACAGCGTGACCGTGCTGGAGCGGCAGAGCCGCGTCGGCCGCAAACTGATTGCCACGGGCAACGGACGCTGCAACCTCTCCAACCGTTTTGCCGCACCCGACCGCTACCACGGCGACGACCGCTTTATCCGCACCGTGCTCGACCGCTTTCCCGTGGATGACACGCTGGCTTGGTTTCACAAGTTCGGACTGTATACCGTTGAAGAACCCGACGGGCGTTACTATCCCCTCTCCGATCACGCCGGCAGCGTGGTAGATACGCTGCGCTTCGCGCTCGACCGCTTGGGCGTGCAAGTTGTTTGCGGCTGTGAAGTGACCGCGATTGCCAAAAAAGCACGCGGCTGGCAGATGACCGCTGCCGACGGCAGCACCTATTATGGCGACCGTGCGATCATCGCCGCCGGCGGCTGCGCCGGCGCGGCGCTCGGCGGCACGAAATCCGGCTATACGCTTTTCGGCTCGCTCGGACACACTGTGACGAAACTCGCGCCGTCGCTCGTGCAGATCAAGACGGACAACACGCTGACGCGCGCGCTCAAGGGCGTGCGCGCCGACTGCGCCCTGACGCTCAAAACGCCGCACGGCGTACTTGCGCAGAGTGCCGGCGAGGTGCAGTTTACCGACTTCGGCGTAAGCGGTCCGGCGGCGTTCGATCTTTCGCGCGCCGTTTCCACGACCGACGAAAACTTGACGCTGCTGCTCAACTTTCTGCGCAGCACCGACGAAGAAACGCTGACGGCGGAACTGCAAAACCGCGCTTCCGCGTTTCCCGATTTGACCGCCGACCAACTCCTGACCGGTATGCTGCATCCGCGGCTTGCGCTTGCCGTTTTGAAGGCGGCGCAGATTGCGCCCGATGCGCCGGCTGACGATGAAACGGCGGCGCGCGTGGCGCACACGATCCGCTATTTTCCGCTTACCGTTACCGGCACGCTCGGCATGGATCACGCGCAGGTGACTGCCGGCGGTGTGGCAACTTCCGAATTTCGCGCCGACACGCTGGAAAGCCGTCTTGCGCCCGGCGTGTTTGCCGCCGGCGAGGTGCTGGACGTGGACGGCGACTGCGGCGGCTTTAACCTGCAATGGGCGTGGGCAAGCGGACGGCTTGCCGGCCTGCTCGGAGAGCGAGGCGACGGCAAATGATCCGCATCCGCGACCTTGCGCTTTCTCCCGACGCATCGCAAGACGCGCTGCGCCGCGCTGCGCTGCAAACGCTCGGCGTTTCTGATGTCGCCGTGCAGTCCTTCACCGTGCGCCGCCGCTCCGTCGATGCGCGGCACAAGCACGATTTGAAGATGATCTACACCGTTGACCTTGCGCTTACGTGCGGCGAAGCGACGCTGGTCCAAAGTTTACATAATGATAAAATCACACGGGTGACCGAAACGCCCTACGCACCGACGCCGCTTGCCGCGCCGTCGGATTTCCGTCCCGTTGTGGTCGGCTTCGGACCTGCCGGTATGTTTGCCGCGCTGGTGCTTGCCGAATGCGGTCTTCGCCCGATCGTACTGGAGCGCGGCGAGGACGTGCAGACGCGCACGGAGAAGGTTGAGGCGTTTTGGAACGGAGGCAAACTCGATCCCGAATCGAACGTGCAGTTCGGCGAGGGCGGCGCCGGCACGTTTTCCGACGGCAAGCTGAATACGGGTGTGAACGATCCGCGCATCGCGTGGATCCTCTCGCGCTTTGTTGAGTTCGGCGCAAGTGCGGATATTCTCATCGACGCACGGCCGCACGTCGGCACGGACGTATTAAAGACTGTTGTGCGCAATCTGCGCAAGCGCGTGCTTGCGCTCGGCGGCGAGATCCGCTTCGGCACGCGGCTGACGGGGCTGCGCATGGAAAACGGGCGCATCGCCGCCGCAGAAACGGCAGACGGTGACATTGCCTGCGACGCGCTGGTGCTTGCCGTGGGACACAGCGCACGCGACACGTTTGAGATGCTCCATACACTCGGTGTGCCGATGCAGCCGAAGCCGTTTTCCATGGGCGTGCGGATTGAGCATCGGCAGGATGCCATCGACAAAGCGCAATACGGTGCAGCGCACGGCGAAACGCATTTGCCTGCTGCGGAATACCGTCTGAACGTCCGCTTCCCCGACGGTGAATCCGCCTATACGTTCTGCATGTGCCCCGGCGGCTACGTCGTTGCGTCCGCATCCGAGGAAGGCGGTGTGGTCACGAACGGCATGAGCAACGCCGCCCGCGACGGCGAAAACGCCAACAGCGCCTTGCTCGTTACCTTAACCCCCGACGATTTTCCCGACAAGTCCACGCTCGGCGGCATGTACTTCCAGCGCGAACTGGAACGGCGCGCCTTTGCCGTCAGCGGCGATTATCGCGCTCCGGCACAGACCGTCGGCGCGTTTCTCGGCGGCAACGCCGAGCCGGGCGTTGCACCGACCTACCGCCCGGGTGTTGTGTGGTGCGACCTGCACGACGTGCTGCCGAAGAAAATCACGCGCACGCTGGAGCGTGCGCTGCCGGCGCTCGGCAAAAAACTGCGCGGCTTTGACAACGGCGGCGCGGTGATGACCGCGCCGGAAACGCGCTCGTCCTCCCCCGTCCGCATCGTGCGCGGCGACGATCTGCAATCTGCCATCCGCGGACTTTTCCCCTGCGGCGAGGGCGCCGGTTATGCCGGCGGCATCACCTCCGCCGCGCTCGACGGCATCCGCGTTGCCGAGGCAATTTTGGAACTTGCAAAAATGCATCGCTGATTTTTTCGACAAAAAAAGGTATACTTTTTCGTAAAAACGTGCTATACTTTCAGCAATGCTCCGCGCGTGGGATCGGCGGAGCGACTGCAAGTGAAGAAAGAAAAACGCGGGCAGTGCGCGTGACTTCGGCGATACAGGGCCGAACATCCGCCGCTGCGGGCGGCTTTTTTCGTTGTCTATT